>QWJF01000001.1 GCA_009391835.1 Chloroflexota bacterium
CACAAATCCAACCAGCTTTCCACACTGGCCGATGAAAGCAGCCGCGCCGTAGCTCGGCTAAGCCCGCTTCTGGCGCGCGTCGAACATGCCTTTAATCTCGAAGCCATGCCCGCACCCAAACAGCCCCGCAAGAAAAACAGCATCGAAGATACCGATCCGCAACTGGAGAGCTTGCTGCATGAAGCAGAAACTAAACCGCTTAGCCATCGGGCTGCGGATAAATATTGGAAATCGGCCAGCGAAGAGATTTTGGTACACCCGGCGCGCGGTGGTGCGCTCACCTATGAGCAGGCCCATAGCCTGGGCCTCACTCCCCCTGAAGAGAATTAGCCTTTACATCCCGCTGCGGCCTCATACCCCTTGAAGGCAATTAACCCGCATGTTCCGCCGCGGCCTCATTCCCCTGAAGGCAACTAACCCCCACATCCCGCCGCGCCCCTATGTTACAATCTGGCCGTTCAGCTAGGCTCAACACCGCTGTGGGGCGTGGTGCAATGGTAGCACACCGGACTTTGAATCCGTTGATCCTGGTTCGAGTCCAGGCGCCCCGACTTTGTCCGTTGAGCGGATATCAACTGTGGTAGACGACGATCCCCATTTAGCCCAATCCTTCTCACTTCTCATTAGAATGCACGTCAATTTCTCTGAGGCGTTGCACCGCGCCTCTCACTGGCCACACAACGCATGAAAATTCGCGCGGTGCTACTGGCCGCCGGGCAGGGCACACGCATGCGCTCCAAGCTGCCCAAACTGCTGCATCCCCTGGCGGGCCAGCCCATGATTCAACATTCCCTTGCCGCGCTGGCCTCGATCAGCGATCAGGTTCCCGTAGTGGTGGTTGGGCACGGCGCTGAAGCGGTGCAGGAAACAGTGGGTGATGCTGCCGAGTTCGTGCTTCAGGCCGAACAGCTCGGCACCGGCCACGCCCTCCAGCAAGCTCAATCCGCGCTGCAAAACAAGGCCGATCTCGTCGTAGTCTGCAACGCCGATCTGCCTCTGATTAGCGCCGACAGCCTCCAAAAGCTGGTTGCCGCTCAACAAGGTTATGACGGCCCCTTCAGCCTGCTCACCGTGGAGTCGGAGGCGCCGCGTGGTTTTGGCCGCATTGTGCGCGGCGATCAGGGCCAGGTGCTCGCCATCGTCGAAGAAGCCGAGGCCACCCCCGAGCAGCTTGCGCTCAGCGAACTCAACGTGGGCGCCTATTGCTTTGCCGCCGAGTGGCTCTGGCCTGCACTTGAGAAGCTCAAACCGTCTGCCAAAAAAGGGGAAATCTACCTGACTGATCTCGTGGAAATCGCCAATAGCGACAATCTGCGCGTCACCCCGGTGCTCCTCGACGACCCTGCCGAAGCCATTGGCGTCAACACTCGCGTCCACCTATCCCAGGCCGAGGCCGCCTTGCGCCGTCGCATCAACGAAGCCTGGATGCTGGCAGGCGTCACCATCCTCGACCCCAACACAACCTACATTGATCGCGCCGTTCAAATCGGGCAAGACAGCACCATACTGCCCAATACCATCCTGCAAGGCGAAACCCATATCGGCGAAAACTCCACCATTGGACCCAACAGCATCATCCGCCACAGCCGCATTGGCGACGCTTGCAAGATAGAAGCCTCGGTGGTCGAATACGCCACGATTGGCAATCATGTGGATGCCGGCCCCTTTGCCCACCTGCGCAAGGGCGCCCATCTGGACGATGGCGTCCACATCGGAAATTTCGGTGAAGTCAAGAATTCGCATCTCGGCCCCGGCGTCAAAATGGGCCATTTCTCATACATTGGCGATGCGACCATTGGCGCCAACACCAACATCGGAGCGGGTACGATTACGGCCAATTACGATGGCAAGAACAAGAACCACACCGAGATCGGTGAGAATGTGTTTATTGGCAGCGACACGATGCTAGTGGCTCCGCTCAAGATTGGCGCGGGCGCACGCACCGGTGCGGGTGCCGTAGTGACCAAAGATGTTGCCCCCAATACCGTTGTTGTGGGCATCCCGGCTCGCGCCATCCGCAAACTGGAGAGCCCCGATTAATTCCCTCGTTTATTCGCTCGTCCTTCTCTTTCTGTTGGATTTATTGCTCACGGCTACACGCGCCGGCGTGCTTAACGCCCGTTACGCCAAGTTGGTTTCCATCGGTGAGGAAGAGGGCCAGGCCATCGAACACACCTTAACTCTAATCAAGCAGCGCACCACATTGCGCGACAGCCTGCGCCTCAGCCAGACTGTTCTCCGCTTCGCGATGGGCGCGCTGGTCTTAAGCCTTTTCATCCCCATCGCCGCCTTTGATAACACGGCCGGTTTGGTCGGCATCCTGCTAGGAACCGCGCTGGTCATCTGGCTCAGCGAATTCTTCATTGAGCGCACAATCCGCCGCGATCCTGAAATCTGGGCGCTGCGATTTACGCCCGTCGCCCGCCTGCTCACCGTGCTGCTCGCCCCGCTCCTGGCCTTGCCTGTTGCCATCGTAAAGCGTGCCAATGGCGATGAGCAGCAGTTGGTCACCATCACCGAGGACGAATTGAAATCCCTGGTGGATACCAGTCAGCGTGAAGGCTTGCTGGAGCACGATGAACGCAAGATGATCTTTTCCATTTTTCAATTCGGCGATACACTGGCCCGCGAAATCATGATCCCCCGCATTGATATGTTTGCCCTTGAAATTGATACGCCCATCAAAGAGGCCGCCGAGAAAGTCCTCGAATCAGGCTATTCGCGTGTCCCCGTGTACGACGACAACATTGATAATATTCAGGGGCTGCTCTACACCAAGGATATGCTCAAGGTGTGGCAGGAAGGCAGCAAATACGAGTCGTTGCGCGAGCTCCTGCGTCCCGCCAATTACATCCCCGAATCCAAAAAAGTGGACGAACTTCTCGCCGAAATGCAGGCCCAGCGCATCCATATCGCCATCGTGGCCGATGAATATGGCGGCGTAGCTGGCCTCGTCACGCTGGAGGATATCGTCGAAGAAATTGTCGGTGAAATTCACGATGAATATGATCAGGGCGAAGAAGCGCTTTATCAAAAAATCAACGACGACGAATATCTCTTCCACGGCCGCGTGGATCTCGACGATGTCAACGATCTGATGGGCGTTTCGCTTAGTACCGAAGAAGCAGACACTCTGGGCGGCTACATCTATAGCCGGGTGGGCCGCGTCCCGCGCGCTGGAGAAAGTCTCCAGGAAGATGATTTGATTCTCACCATTGAGCAGATCACGGCTCGCCGCATCCGCAAAGTGCGTGCCAAGCGCTTGGAAATTATTGAGCCGAGTGAAGAGGAAGTTGGCGATGCTAACGGATAAGCAACGCAAATCATTGGTGGAAGCGGCTCGCAAAGCACAGGATGGTGCGTATGCACGCTATTCAAATTACAAGGTCGGCGCAGCCTTACTCACTGACTCCGGCAGCGTCTATACCGGCTCCAATATCGAAAATGCCGTTTATCCGCTGTCTATCTGCGCCGAGCGCGTGGCCGCCTTCAAAGCGGTGAGCAATGGCGATCTCAAGTTTGAAGCCATTGCCGTCGTTACTCGCGATGGCGGCAGCCCCTGCGGCTCCTGCCGCCAGGTGCTCTCCGAATTTGGCCTAGACGCTCAGGTTTTGATCGCCAACCAACAGGGAGAAATTATTCAGGAAACCACGGTCAGTGAATTGCTGCCCGGCGCTTTCGGACCCGCAAACCTGGATAACGATTAACGCCCATTCATGCGTGTCCTCATCCTCAGCGACATCCACGCCAACCGCACTGCTCTTGAAGCTGTCCTGCACGCCGCTGGGCAGGTAGACGCCACTTGGTGCCTTGGGGATGTCGTGGGCTACGGCCCCAGCCCCAACGAGTGTGTCGCCTTGCTCAAAGAGCAGCCAAACCTGGTCTGCTTGCGAGGCAACCATGATGCTGCCGCCATTGGCGATTTAGCGCTGGATTCATTCAACCCCGAAGCCCGCGCCTCACTCGAATGGATGCGCGATCTTCTGGATGAGGCGACCGTCAAGTTCCTCAAAAGTTGTCCCTCTCACACGAGTGCAGAAGGTTTTACCCTGGTGCATGCCAGCCCGCGGCAGCCCATGCTGGAGTATTTGCTGGATACCCACGCTGCTGCCGAGAATTTCGACTACTTCGATACCGACCATTGTTTCGTCGGCCACACCCACGTTCCCGTTGAATTCAAGATGAATCCCAACACAAATCGCGTGAGCCTCCACACGCTCATCCCAAACACCGCCTATGCACTCAAGCCCCGCTCGATCATTAATCCCGGCTCGGTGGGCCAGCCTCGTGATCGCGACCCACGCGCTGCCTTCGCCATCCTGGATACAGGGCAAGGCAAATGGCATCACCAGCGCGTGGAATACGATATTCCCAGCGTGCAAAAACTTATGCGCGCCGCCCACTTGCCACAGCGCCACGTCCAACGCCTTGAAACCGGTTGGTAGGCTGAAGACATAGCGTGCGTTCAAAAGTAGCCTTTATCACCAGCCTGTCCCATTCCGGCTCCACACTGCTTGATCTGTTGCTCGGCGCCCACCCGCGCATCATTGGCTTGGGTGAGATTTTCCGCGTGATCGACTCGTCCCCGCAAGAGCTTGCAAGCGAGAAGCGTATGGTCTGCTCCTGTGGGGATCGTGTGGGCGATTGCGCATTTTGGAAGCCAACAGTTGGCCGCCTTGAGAAACTTGGGGAAGCATCCTCCGCTCAACGCTACCAGGCTGTGCTTGAAAGCTTTGAGCGGGTATTTGGTGAAGGCTATGTCTTGGTGGATTCGTCCAAATACCCCGACACTCTCAAAATGGTCAACAGCCTTGAGACCATTGATCTCAAGGCCATCCACCTTATCAAAGATGTGCGCGGTTTCACGGTTTCGCAACGTGAGGCGCTAGACCCCGAACTAAAATACGGCTTCCTGCCTCGCATCCTGAATTCAATTCCCCTAAGTCGTCTCGTCTATTCGGTCAGCATCAAGCAGCCTCTCTATCTGTTTTTGAAATGGTATCTGCGCAACAAGGACACCGAGCGCATCTTGCAGGATCTCGCGATTGAGCAAATGCATTTAAGCTACGAAGAATTATGCGCCCAGCCACAAACAATCATGGAGGCTGTTTTTCGCTTTTTAGAGGTTCCGGCTCTTGCCGAGACACCCCTCGCGCCGAACAAAAGCCACAGCCATATTTTCATGGGTAACCAGATGATTGCAGACGAAAAGAAAATGGCTGAAATCAAATACGATGATCGCTGGACCCAACAAGAAGACTGGCGCAGGGCTGCCAAATTGTTGCCATTTGTCATGCGCTACAACCGGGCCGTAGTGTATAACAATCTGAACGAGCCGGAGTTGGCTCCCTAGCCACCTGGAACTTTTTTACACTGGGCTGCGTCTTAGGGGAGAACTAACTTTACACAGAGAAACGCCATGAAGAACGAGAATTTACTCAAGCCCCTCGCCCTACTCCTCACTTTGAGCCTGCTGCTTTCCGCCTGCGGCACCTTCGCAGCTTCCGGCGATAAGTCTGAATCAGATGCTTATTACTTCGGTGAAACCAGCGGTTCCCCCGTTGTGGCAGATTCATTCGCCGAGCAACCCCAGGCTGATTTCGCAGCCGACAGTGGCTTTGCCGCCGAAGAAGGCGCCCGCAGCGCCGACCTCAACGCCACCAAAACGGAACGCCTCGTCATCAAGAACGCCGATATCGCCATCGTGGTTGATAAACCCGAAGACGTAATTGACGAGATCGCCGAGCTCGCCGAAAATCTTGGCGGCTTCGTGGTCAGTTCAAATCTTTACCAAAGCACCAATGCTTCCGGTGTGCAGTTCCCGGGAGCCAGCATCACCATCCGCGTCCCTGCCGAATCCCTCCAGGATGCCCTCGCCCAAATCGAAGAAAAGGCTGTGCGCGTAGATCACCGCAGCCAATCCGGGCAGGATGTCACCGCCCAATACACCGACTTGCAATCCCGCCTCCGCAACCTGGAGGATGCCGAAGAACTCCTGCGCCAGATCATGGATGAGGCCCGCGACACGGAAGACGTGCTCAATGCCTTCAACCAGCTCAACTACATCACCGAGCAGATTGAAGTGCTTAAGGGCCAGATTCAGTATTTCGAAGAGTCCGCTGCCTTGTCAGCGATCAGCGTGCAGCTCATTGCCAGCGCTGCTGATCAACCCATTACCATCGGGGGCTGGGAGCCGGTTGGTGTGGCCAAAGATGCTATCCAGGCCCTGGTCAACGCTTTCCAGGCCCTCGTGAACGCACTGATCTGGATCGCACTTTACTTGCTGCCCATCCTGTTGGTTATCGGTGTTCCGCTCTTCTTCCTGCTGCGCGGCTTGCGCCGCTGGTGGGCCAAGCGTGAAAAACCGAAAAAAGCCGACAAGAAATAAGCCTCCTTACGCCGAACAAAAAAGCCGCTGCGATCGCAGCGGCTTTTTCTTACCCCAACCTCTCCATATAGGGCTTGATCCAGCCGTCAAAATATCCCTCCAGATCCGTCAGCATGCGTTCCCGGTGAGCGCCCGGCTCGCCGTCAAAAATTTCGCGAAAATAGTGCAGCAGCGCGTAAAAATAGTAAATCAACACGCCGTATTGCCGAGCCGATTCATTGACCTCCGCCTCTGGAAACACGTTTCGATAACCCTCCAAAAAGCCCTCCTTGCGCTCCAGAGTCCAAAGGTCTCGCTCCTTGGGGGCCAGCCTGTTCTCATCCCAATCCACAATGGTTAGATCTTTCGCCGACTTAACCAGCACGTTGCCCGCGATATCCCCGTGGGTAAACACCAGTTCATGGTCTTCAGGCTTGATTTGCTGGATCAGGGAATTTAACTTATTGTAATAGCCGCTAATTTTAGGTTCGCGCCCCTGCATCAATACTCGAAACTTTAGATGCAGTTCGCTCTGATCCCCGCCTGCCAGCGCCGCCTCGAATTGGCGTTCAAACAGGCTGCGATGCTCAAACTGAAAACGCTCGCGCGGAATATCGGCTCTTATCCGCGGGCTGAGCGCATGCATCTCCCCGATCAATGCACCGAGAGTAAAGAAATCATAGTCATAACTGGGTTCGGCTTGGATATAGGTATACACAATAATAAGTTTGGGATTCAACCAAACAAACAAATCCCCACTGCTTGTTTGGATCGGGAAGCAAGCTCGCTCGAAGCCCAGTGCCTGCAAATTACTCAGCGCCGCCGTCCCAGCCATGATCGATTCCACGAAAAGCGGTTTCTCCACCACTTTGCAGAAATAGCGCTCGCCGGCCTCGCTGTCAATGAAGTAGGTGTCCGCCACAAACTGACGCGGCGCATCCGAAATTTGCTTAACCTCAAAACCATACTCGGCTTCGAGAATGGCTTTGAGCTCAATTTTCATTCGCCCAAAAAATCACTCAGCCTGGGTCCGCGCCAACACCCGCTGAGCCGCCTTCACCACCGGCATATCCACCATCTTGCCGTCCAACGCAAAGGCTCCTTTGCCCGCCTGGAGGCTCGCCTCGTAAGCCTCCACCACCCGCCGCGCCGCCGCCACCTCATCCTTGCTGGGTGTGAACGAGCGTTGCACCGGCTCGATCTGGTCGGGATGAATGATCTGCATCCCGCTGTAACCCAGCCGCGCCCCTTGCTGCGCCAGCCGCGTCAAGCCCGCCGCATCTTTGAAATCCACCCACAACATATCAATCGCCTGCAGCCCATAAGCCGCCGCGTGCGCCACCACTATACTGCGCGCCACAAACACTTCATCCGCTTCAATGCTGCGGACCGCGCCCAAATCTGCCGCGTAATCCTCGGCCCCAAAGATCAGCGCCTCCAGGCCCACAACCGCCGCGATCTCCTTCCCATTCACCAGCCCCAACGCGCTCTCGATCTGAGCGATCAGCGTCATCCCCGCCGGAATGTTAAGCGCCGCCAATCCCTCCGGCGACCCCACCTTTGGAACCACAATACCATCCGGCTTTGCAGCCAACACTGCGTCTAAATCCGCCTCTGCAAGCCCAGATTCCGGTGCATTGATGCGCACAAGGCGCTCGCTGCGCCCAAAATCCAGCTCGCTGAGCGCACGAACCACCATCGCCCGCGCCTCGTCTTTGCGCTCCGGCGCCACCGCATCTTCCAAATCCAGGCACACGCAATCCACGTTCAACCCGGCCGCCTTCTCGATCTTGCGCCAGTCGTTACCCGGCATATAAAGCAAGGCCCGCCGCGCTCTCATTGCGCGCCCCGTGGTTTCTTCAAAAACATCACCGTGCGCTCCAGATCCACCACCACCTCATCCTTTTGATTAAAGCCGGTCTGGCGCAGCCGCACGATCCCTCGATCCGGCTTGCTCTTCGATTCGCGCTTATCCAGCACCTCGGTCTCGGCGCGAATACTATCTCCCGGAAACGCTGGCGTCGGGTGTTGCACGTTGTCGTAGCCCAAATTCGCCACAATCGTGCCCGCCGTCAAATCCTCCACGCTCAGCCCCACCACCACGCCCAGCGTCAGCAGCCCGTTCACAATCGGCCGTCCAAACGGCGTCTGTGCCGCGAACACCTCGTCCAGATGCAGCGGCTGCGTGTTGTGTGTCATCTCGCAAAAAGCGCGGTTCTCCTCCTGCGAAATCGTGTGCCGCGCCGCGTGCGTCATCCGCTCGCCAACGCTCAATTCTTCATAATATTTTCCGGGCATTTAGGCGTCCTCGCCATCCAGTTCTACCAGAATTTGGTCTTTCTCAACACTTTCCCCCGCCGCCACTGCCACCTGCGCAACCGCGCCCGCTCGCGGTGCCTGGATGCGGATTTCCATCTTCATTGCTTCCAGCAGCAACAGCACATCTCCCGCTTCGACCGTCTGACCCGTCTTCACCAGCACCTCGCGCACCTGGCCCGGCATCGGTGTACGCAGCACCCGCTCCCCGAAACCAGATCTTCCGGCCGCGCCGCCCCCTCCCGCGCTTTTTTCCAGATGATAGCTGCGCCCGTTAACGTGCAGCCACACATCCCGACCAGCCTTGGCCCAATCCACGTGCTGCACTTCGCCATTCACCTCGAAATGCAGTTCGCCCTGCTCGCGATCCAATTCCAATAGCTCAAAGGCCGCCCCGTTCAGCAGCGCCCGCAGGCCGCCATCCCCCGTCAGCAGCTCCACTTCATGGTCACGATCCCCTTGTCGATACGTATATTTCATTGCCCGGCCCCCATCCGGAATCCATCTGCGCGCGCCCAGGGCGAATAGCGGTCCAACCCTGGCTCGTCCTCCGCATCCAATAAACTTGGCTGCGATTCCAGCAGGGCCGCGGCGAGCAAAACCACATCCGGCAAGTCGCCGGGTGGCTGCCAATCCGCCAGTTCACGCGCCACAAAGTTGGTGTCCACCCGACCCTGCTCAAAAGCTTCATGCGCCAACACCGCCCCCATGAACTCAATATTGGTCGTCAGCCCCAGAAAAGCCGCCTCGCGCAGCGCATGCTGCATCTTGGCAATCGCGCCTGCTCGGTCATCCGCATGCACGATCAGCTTGGCCAGCAAGGGATCGTAATGCGCGCTGATCAGTTGCCCGTCGGCCACGCCGCTATCCACCCGCACGCCCAATCCCTCCGGCTCCACCACCCGCTGCAACCTGCCCGCTTGCGGTAGGAATCCGCTGGCCGGGTCTTCGGCATACACCCGGCATTCAATCGCGTGCCCCCGCGCCTGCACGTCCTCCTGCGTGAAATCCAGCGCTTCGCCCGCCGCGATGCGCAGTTGCCACTGCACCAGGTCCAGCCCCGTAATGAACTCCGTCACCGGATGCTCCACCTGCAAACGTGTGTTCATCTCCAGGAAATAGAATTCGCCGCTCGCCGGCTCCAACAAAAATTCCACCGTTCCCGCATTGGTGTAGTCCACCGCCGCGGCCACCTTCAGCGCCGCCGCGCCCATCCGCGCCCGCAAATCCTCGTCCACGTTCGGTGAGAGCGCTTCCTCGATAATTTTTTGATGTCGTCGTTGGGTCGAGCACTCACGCTCAAACAGGTGCACCAGATTGCCCTGCGTATCCCCCAGCACCTGGATCTCCACATGATGCGCCCGCGGCAGATATGTCTCGAGCAGCAGGCGTCCGTCACCAAATGCGCTCTGCGCCGCTCGCCGCGCCGCCGCGATCGCCTCATCCAGCCCCCCGTCCGCTTCCACCACCTGCATGCCCACGCCCCCGCCGCCCGCCGCCGCCTTCACCAGCAGCGGGTAACCGATCTCTTTGGCCGCCTTCTTCAGCGACGCCGCATCATCCTTGCCCTGATAACCGGGCAGCACCGGCACCCCCGCCTCCAGCATCAGAGCCCGTGCCCCGGCCTTGTCGCCCATCGCCCGCATTGCCTCCGGCAGCGGCCCCACCCACACGAGACCCGCGTCCAGCACCGCCTCAGCGAAATCGGCGTTCTCAGCCAGGAAGCCGTAGCCCGGATGCACGGCCTTGGCCCCGCTGCTCTTGGCCGCAGCCAGAATTCGCTCACTATTCAAATAGGACTGGCTCGCCTCAGCCGGCCCGATGGGCAGCGCCTCATCCGCCACCAACGTATGCGGCGCGCCCGCGTCCGCCTCGGAATACACCGCCACCGTATGCAGCCCCAGCGCCCTAGCGGTGCGGATGATCCGCACGGCGATCTCGCCACGGTTAGCGATTAGGAGTGGGGAACTTAGAATTATTTTGGATGTCAGTAGCGATTACTCCTCATCCGTCTTCCGCGGTCAAGCTCCTCACATCCTGAACACACCGAAGCCGCCCTCCGGCCGCGGCGCCCTCAGCGCCACCGAAAGCGCCAGCCCCAGCACCTGCCGCGTCTCCGCCGGAGCCAGGATGCCATCATCCCAGAGCCGCGCCGTTGAATAATAAGGATTACCCTCGTGCTCGTATTTCTCCAGGATTGGCGCCATCAAGTCTTCCTGCCCCTTCTTGCTCAGCGCTTTCTTGCCTTCGCGCTCCAGTTGCTCCTGCTTGATCGTCAGCATCACGGTCGCCGCCTGCTCGCCGCCCATCACGCTGATGCGCGCATTCGGCCACATCCACAGGAAGCGTGGATCGTAAGCCCGCCCCGCCATTCCGTAATTGCCCGCCCCAAACGAGCCCCCCACAATCACAGTCAGCTTGGGCACCGTGGCATTCGCCACCGCATGCACCATCTTGGCTCCGTCCTTGGCGATGCCGCCCGCCTCATATTCGCGCCCCACCATAAAGCCCGTGATGTTCTGCAGGAATAGCAGTGGAATGCCGCGCTGCTCGCAGAGTTCAATAAAATGGGCGCCCTTCAACGCGCTTTCGCTGAACAGCACCCCGTTATTGCCCAGCACCCCCACCGGATAGCCCTGGATGCGCGCAAAGCCACACACCAGCGTTTCCCCATAGCGCGCCTTGAATTCACGCAAGCGGCTGCCATCCACCAATCGAGCAATGATCTCGCGCACGTCATAGGCTTCGCGGAAGCTGGTCGGCAGGATCCCGTAAATCTCCTCCGACGAGTAGAGCGGCTCTTCCGGTGGTGCGACCCCCACATTCACGCGCGGCTGTGTGTTCAGCGTTTCCACGATCTCGCGCAGGATCCGGATGGCATCCTCGTCGTCCTCCGCAAAGTGATCCGCCACACCCGAGAGCCGCGTATGCACATCCGCCCCGCCCAAATCTTCCGCGCTCACGTCTTCCCCGGTTGCCGCTTTGACCAGCGGCGGCCCACCCAAAAAGATCGTCCCCGTGCCCTTCACGATAATCGCTTCATCGCTCATCGCCGGCACGTAGGCGCCGCCCGCTGTGCACGAACCCATCACGGCCGCGATCTGCGGGATGCCGCGCGCGCTCATCTGCGCTTGGTTGTAGAAGATGCGCCCGAAGTGCAGTTCGTCCGGGAAAACTTCGTCCTGTAGCGGCAGGAAAGCGCCGCCCGAATCCACTAGATACAGGCAAGGCAAATGGTTCTGCACCGCCACCTGTTGTGCACGCAAATGCTTTTTCACCGTCAGCGGATAATAGGAGCCGCCCTTCACCGTGGCGTCGTTGGCCACGATCATTACTTCGCGCCCGCTCACCCGCCCAATCCCGGTCACAATCCCAGCGCCCGGCGCGTCCCCTTCGTAAAGCTCCCAGGCGGCCAGCGGCGAAAGTTCGAGGAAGGGCGACCCCGCATCCAGCAGTCTGTCAATCCGCTCGCGCACGAAGAGTTT
The DNA here is from genome assembly GCA_009391835.1 of Chloroflexota bacterium. Lineage (GTDB taxonomy): Bacteria > Chloroflexota > Anaerolineae > Anaerolineales > UBA11579 > QWJF01. The sequence goes on from QWJF01000001.1 coordinate 12,169, forward strand.
GCCGCGCCCCGCGTGCCGCTGGCGCGCATCCTCCCCGCCTCCGCCGCGCACCAGCTCCAGGCGGCCGCGCAATTCCAAAGCCAATGCGCGGTGATGCTTGGCATTGGCTTTGAATTGCTTGCTATCGGGGGAGATTGAACTGTAAATGGCGGCCATAATGTGTCCAGCCGATTATACGTCAATGAATATAATGAGGGCCTCTACGTGATATTCGTGAGGAGGTCTCATGTATCTGTTGCTCAAATGGATCCACATTCTCTCTGCAATCGTTGGTGTGGGGGCGAATGCCACCTACGCCATTTGGATGCGCGCCGCCGAGGAGGAGAAAGCTGCGACTCCCTTCGCAGTCCGAGGTATTGCTCGCCTGGAGACCTATGCCCTTTACAGTTACATTCTTCTGCTTCTTACCGGCCTCGCCATGCTCTTTGTGGGAAGCATCCCTTGGACTACCCCCTGGGTACTGGTTTCCCTTATCCTATATGTTTTGATGGCGATGCTTGGCGGCCGCGGCTACAGTCCAGCCCTAAAGCGTCAGACGGAATTCGCCAATCAGCCCGATAGCTCCGAATACCTCGCGGCAAAAGAGCGTGCCACCCATATCGGTGTTCTTATCCTGTTAATAGCTATTCTGATCGAATATTTGATGACCGTCAAACCTGTTCTCTGGACATAAATCTGCCTGTCATAAAAAGGCCCGCGTCGACGACGCGGGCCTTTTGCAACGCGGTCAATTGCGCTAAGGAGAAGAGATCGTCAACGTCGCCGTGCCAATTCCGTAGGAGCCCTGCCCATACACGAAATATATGTGATATTGGTCCCCCACCTTGATCGCCGACATGTAGGGGTAGCCTTCCTCTTCCGGAATCTGCATCACCGGATTGTTCGGGTCGCGCGCCCAGCTTAACCCATCCGCGCTGGTAGCGTAACCTACCCAAAGGTTGTAGCCGTCATAGCTGGTGAGGCGGCCCGAGTTACTGCGCGTCAGCCCCAGGTAGAGCATCTCATAGCCAGTATCGGTGGCGAAGAGCATCGGCGCACTGACTCCGTCCTGATCCCATGCACCCTCCGTTCCTTTTGTGAAAACCGGCTCCTCAGAGACCAACTCAAAGGCCAGGCCATCGCTCGAACGCATCAAACCGATATCAATCGTATCGTCGTGATGCGCATCGAACGCGATCAAGAGGCCCTCTTCGCTGCGTAGCAGCGACCGGATCACAATCTCGTGCGTCCAATGGTCAGCGTTCGGCGCCTGATAGACCACTTCGCCCCCGGTCCAAGGGCCTTCGAACGCTGGTGCCGAGTAGCGCACCACCTGGTCGCCAGACAGGCCGCTGCGGCGTTCATCGCTCACCATATACAGCACCCAACTTCCATCCTCTGCTTTGTAAACCAACGGTGAAAACAGTTCCCGTTCGCCGCGCTCCCAATCCAGTACTGGCTCCGCACCCACCCGGGTAAAGCGGATCCCATCCTGTGAGGAAGCCAGTCCCACACCGCGGCTCTCGGAACTGTAGCCGTTGTAAAACAGGTAATACGTGCCATTTTCGTGGACCACGAAAGGCGTCCAGATATAGCCGCCTTCCCAGGTGATGCCGGTGAGCCGCTCCAAGGCCGCATCTCCGCGGCGAGTGTGCACGGTGTAGTCAAACTGGGCGGCCTCAGGGGTCGCCGTTGGCAGGGGAGTGGCCGTGGCTGCTGGCGGAGCGGGGGCGCAGCTAGCCAGCGCCAGGAGCAGCAGCGCGAAAAACAAGGTGAATGATTTTGAGTTCGCCATAAGTACCTCCATCTTCAATACGCAAAACCGGATAAATATGTTCATGTGGATTATGTGCATTGTATAATATTCGTGGAGGTAAACATGTCGCTCTCACACATTATTCTGGGCATGCTACACAGGGGTCCGCAAACCGGCTACGACCTTGACAAGCAGATCAACCAATACATCCACTACGCCTGGACCACCAATCGCAGCGCCGTGTATCGCAATCTACACAAACTACGCGACCTAGATCTTGTAGAGTTTGAACGTGTTGAGCAGGATGACAGCCCGGACAAAAAAGTGTACGCGCTTACGGATAAGGGGCTTGCTGAATTAAAAAGCTGGCTTGCCACGCCCGGCCTTGAGCGCCAAACGCGTAATCCCTTCCTGATCCAGTTGCTCTGGGGCCATCTTATTGACCTGCCTCAACAAATCCTGATATTGGAAGAGCGCCTTTCGCAGGTCGAAGAGAATTTGCGCATCCTGGAGCAACGCGCCAATTTCCCCGACCAGATTGGCATCCCTCTGCCAAAAGACGCCCTGCGACGCGGCCTTCCGCGCAATGCGCTCTCACTGGATTACGGCGTGCGCAGTTACCACTTTGAGAAGGAGTGGCTGCAGGATACGCTCGCCCTGCTGAAGCACACTCTCCAAATGGATCCAACATCGAATGGGGACCATTAAAAAATTGATTGCGGGAACGCCATTGTTTTGGCGGGTGTATTAAGGGTGAGGTGCGAAACATTATGAAACCAATACATTCCCTGTATCTAGCGGCTCTCCTCTTGCTTACTGCCTGCGCCCCGCAAACGGCTGCAGCAAGCGCCGGGACCTGCCCGGTTACACAAGCTCCATCGGGCGCGTTTGCATTTCCCGAGAGCTACGATGGACAAACAGCCTCTGCCTACCCGGGCATGTTCTGGTATGGCGACCAATCGCTATGGACCATGCTCTCTGTAGATGGCAGCTGGGAAGCACTGCCCAAGGATGAGCACGGCTACACCCAGAAAACCTTCTGGTGGGCTGATGGCTACCTCTGGAATGAGGAGCCGCAACCTGAGTTTTTACTCACCGCTGAGCGCCTGGATGCCAAGGCACTCCTTATCGAGAGCGGCGAGATCACTAACGCCTACACCGACGAAACCGGATCGTCTATACTTACCGGCATCCTAATTTCGGACGTGGGCTGTTGGCAAATCACGGGCTATTATCGCGGCCACGAATTAAGTTTTGTGGTGGATGTGAAACCCTAGGCATCCAGAAAGAATGCCACAGTAACGCCTTCGCCGCCTTCGTAGGACTGGGCTTCTTCAAAGCGCTCCACATAGGGGCGCTTTTTTAATTCTTCTCGCACCAATTCGCGCAGCTTGCCGGTGCCTTTTCCATGGATGATGCGCGCCGACGACAATCCGGCCGCGTAGGCCTGGTCCAGATAGCGGTCTAAGTTCTCCATCGCCTCCTCGGCCCGCTGCCCACGCAGCGAAACTTCGCCGCCCGGTGAGGACACCTGGGCGCTTACCCGCACAGGTTCAAAATTCGCTTCCTCGAGCGCCTTGATCGCTTCATCGGAAAGCAACTCAAGATCGCCCAGCCGCGCTCGTACTCGCAAAGCTCCCACCTGCACCTCGGCATCTGCCTCGCTCAATGCGGTGACGATGCCGCTGCGTGCCAGGCTGCGCACCTGCACCATATCGCCCAGGCGCAAGGCCCGCGTAGGCGCCGATTCGGGCACCTGCTTGCGTGCTGCCGGCTGCTCAATTTTGGCCTCCAACTCCTCGAGCGCTTGTTTGGCCTCTTCTAAAGCCTCCAGCGGTTGGCGCGCTTTGCTCAATTCGGCCCGCAGCTCACCCAATTCCTTGCGCAATCCCTGCAATTCTTCCTCAGCCTTGGCCCGGGCGCGCGCCAGCACATCCAAGCGCTCATCTTCAATCCCCTCAAGGCGTTCGGCCAGCTCCTTTCGGTTGGCTTGCGCCGTCTTTTGCGCCTCCTCGGCCCTTTGCCGCGCCTCGCGAGAGCGCTCCCGCTCGCGATGAATTTCATCCAGCAAGTCTTCGGCCTTCAAATCAGACGGGTCAATACTGGCGCGCGCGGCCTCAATAACATCCTCGCGCAGGCCCAGGCGTTTGGCGATCGCCAGCGCATTCGAGCGGCCGGGCAGCCCGACCATGAGGTGGTAGGTGGGCGCCAGCGTCTTTAAATCAAATTCCACGCTGGCATTCACCACGCCAGGTGTGCCGTGCGCGTAGGCTTTCAACTCAGGATAATGGGTGGCTACCAGCGTGGTGATCCCGCGCCGCACAAGATGATCCAGCAGCGCGTTGGCCAACGCGGCGCCCTCCTGAGGATCGGTACCGGCGCCCAATTCATCCAAAATGACCAGCGATTCCTGACCGGCCTCCTCCAGCACGCGAATGATATTGGCGATGTGCCCTGAAAAGGTGGACAGCGATTGCTCAATGGACTGCTCGTCGCCAATATCAGCGTACACACTTTTGAAGAGGCTCAGTTGGCTGCCAGCCTCCGCTGGAATGTGCAGCCCGCTTTGCGCCATCAGCACCATCAGCCCAACGGTCTTGAGTGTCACCGTTTTGCCACCGGTGTTCGGGCCGGTGATCACCAGGCAGTAATTCTCCGGATACAGTTCAACATCCAGGGCCACCACACTTTCGGGATCCAGCAGCGGATGGCGCGCGCCAAACAAACGTAACACCACACCGGGGTGCACACCGTCTTTCCTAATTTTCATCGCCAGCATTTCGGGCGGCGCGGCGCGCAGATCATTTGCATAGCGTGCTCGCGCCAGCGCCAGGTCAAAGGTGGCCAGCTCTTCAAGCGTCAATCGGATCTCGCCGGCCTGCTCGCCAACCAGCGTGGACAGCTCCTTCAATATGCGCTGCTCTTCGTCACGCTCGGCAAGCTGCAGCTCACGCCATTCGTTGTTCAGGTCCACCACTTGCAGCGGCTCCACAAACAAAGTAGCCCCGGAGGACGATTGATCGTGCACCACCACTTTGACCCGCGAACGCGCTTCTGCCCGGATGGGCAGCACATAGCGCCCATCCCGCTGTGTCACAATCGGTTCTTGCAAGAACTTGGCGAACTGCGCGCTGGTGAGCAGCTTTTGCATGCGCGCCAGCAAACGATCGTGCGTGACGCCCAGCTTTCCGCGGATTTCGCCCAGCCTAGCAGATGCTGAATCCAGCACGTCGCCGCGGTCTGAGATCGCCTTGCTAATCGCATCCACGACGCCAGCCGGATTGGGCAGTCGCGCCGCGATGGCGCTGAGCAACGGGTAGGTCACCGCTTCTTTCTCGAAGCGCCGGGCCAGCGTGCGGGCCGCCACCAGTGTGCTCTTCACATCCAGCAAATCCGTGGCCGGCAGAATGTGGCCGTGTTCCGCATTGTCCAGCACGGCGCGCACATCCCGCACCCCGCCAATCCCAAATTGTGGCTGGTCCTGGATCAGTTGCCGGGCTTCCTGCGTCTCCGCCAATAGATGCAGTGCCTCGTCCAGGTCTGTGCTGGGCCGCAATGCCCGCGCCCGTTCCGCAGACAGCGCAAAGACAGTGCGGCCAGCCAGCCGTTCCAGAACCTTGGGATATTCAAGCGTGTTCAGGGCTTTCTCATTCATCGGCGAGAGTCTATCACGGGGGCCATTGCTTGATTCGTCAGATGAAATCTTGTACAATAATTTTTGGAGGCTGCGCCGCTGGCGAGGCACCCAAGCCAGGCTGTTGCGGCGCAAAACACGGCAAACATGGATATTATCAAGGTGTCTGGTACCTCTCGCACCTCTGCCGTAGCTGGGGCGATTGCAGGTGTTTTCCGGGAAAACAAGCGCGCAGAAGTCCAGGCCATCGGGGCAGGCGCCGTTAATCAGGCCATCAAGGCCTTGGTGCTGGCCCGAGGTTATCTGGCTGAAGATGGCTACGATGTGATTTGCGCCCCCGAATTTGCCGACGTAGAAATCGACGACAAGGTGCGCACTGCCATCAAATTAGTGGTCGAAGAACGCATCCCTGCAGCCTAAGCAACAATAAAAAAAGCGCCGCACAATGTGCGGCGCTTAGCGCGTCAATCAACTAGTCGGAAAAACTGCTGACTTCCTCTTTGGTAATGACCACCTCATCGTTACCGAGTAATTTCTCTTTTAACTTCGAGACAATCAATTCAAGGTGCCCGTTGTGGGCTACAAAATCCAGGTGGTCAGTGGGCACAGTTAACACCGGACACAACGAGAAGCGCCCGATCCATTCGTTGTATAGCTTGTTGAGCTGCTCCAGATAGCTGGCATCGATCCCGCTTTCAAAATCGCGCCCGCGCAGCGCAATTCTTCGCTGCAGAGTGGGCACGCTGGCCTCTAAATAGATCACCAGATCAGGAGGGCGCACCATGTCAGAGAGCAGGGCATACAGCTTGCGGTAGGAAGCGAAATCACGGGCCCCCATTTGGCTTTGCCGCGCCAGGTTGGTAGCAAAAATCTCGGCATCCTCATACACGGAACGGTCTTGGATCACCGAAGAGGGATTTTCCAGCATCTCGAGATGCATGCGCAAGCGATGGGTAAGAAAGAAGACCTGTGATTGGAAGGCCCAGCGCTTCATCTCCCCGTAGAAATCTTCAAGATATGGGTTCTCCGCAACGGGCTCGAAATAGGGTTCCCATTCGAGATGTTCGGCGAGCTTGCTCACCAGCGTAGATTTCCCCACACCGATATTTCCAGCCACCGCCACAAAATACTTCAACCTGCACTCTCCTCATTGTGAACGAAAGCCAGCGCTTTGCCTTCGTTCGAGTCCATTATAAGCCTCATCGTTGCCCCGCGCAGATAGTCGTCAACTGCAATCACCCGCAAACTATCTTTTAACTGCTTAGAATCAGGCAGCCAATTCTTCAACCGATTGGGCGTTGCATAAAAGAAGTCCCGGTTGAAGGCGGCGTCCGCATCATCCAGGTGCACAGCAAGCGGGTAGATCTTCGATTCGATCAAATCCTGGAAGAAGTGAGTCCCGTACGAAGGCTCCGGTTCGGGGCCAACGCCCTCGCCGGAAATCTCAACCAGGGCGCGTGTGTTGTAGATATCCGCGTAGCGCACGCTGACGCCCAGATCGGGGTTTACGGTGCCCCAGCGCCCAGGCCCCACACAGATAAACCTCTCTCCTTCCAGCGCTTTGTTAAGCTTACCTACCGCCCGCGTCAGTTGGCCACGCGCCTCGACGCTGGGTAGCGCGTAATAGCCTTCGTGGGGCACGAAAAGCACGTAGCGGATGCCCTCCACCTGTCCATGCGGCGCCACTTTGCGCGTGCTAAAGACGATCTGCTTTTCATCCAGCTTATCGGGCAAGCGCACTTGTTGATCCTGCAAATAGCTTTGCGGGCGGCATTGCAAAATAAACATTTTGATCTCCGCTTTGCCCCCCTCTTGGCGGAATTGTATGGTGAATTCCATATCCACCGGCGATTTATAATGCTCCTCGAGATGCGCCAAGGCCCGTCGCATGCGGTCGGCAAAGGGTGTCTTACGCAGGACTCCGTCCAATGTCAGCACCAAGTCGCCACCTTCGGGAATTAATTTGGAGCGAAGCGGCGAGATGTCGTCGCCCTTGTAGACCGAGGCCAACAGGCGCACTTGTGGATGCTGGGTATCCAGCACCTCGTTCACTGGTAGGCTCCTGAATTTATTTGCCTTGATATCAATCAGGTCCACCTGATGTTGCGAATAAGTGCGAACGCTGCGGCTATCGGCCTGGGCGCGCAATTCCGGATGGCTAAGCGCCACCAACCGTGGATAATCATTGCCCACCCGGTCCACGGCTCGCGTCCCCAAGCCCCACACCAGCCGCAGAAAGCCATCCTCCTGCCGGATTTGGGGCGACCAGCGAAAGAGGTTGCGGCTGAAGGCGACCCCAGCCAGATGCGGCAAATAGTAATCGCCCAGTCGCTCGCCCTGCACCACCTGGATTAACACAGCCAGCCGCTCATCGTAATCCTGCAATCCGTTGGCCCGCCGGTAGAGCAGCGCATCTGGGTTCAATCCGCTGGCATACACCTTAGCGATCGCCTCGGTCAGCTCGTGTAAGTTCTCTTCTGGGCTGCCCTGGTTGGCGCAGAAGTAGCTCTCGTACTTTCCGGCAAAGGCCGAGCCGAAGTTATCCTCCAGTAGGCTCGAGGACCGCACGATGATCGGATAGTCGCTTACTTTTACGAGCAGCAGTCTCAGTTCATCGAGCACGTCTTCAGGAAATTCCCCCGCCATGTAATCAGCCAGAATGCGTGGATAATCCGCACGGATTTCCTCATCGTCTTTGTATTTTTGATCCCCCCAATGCATCAGACCGTTGTTTGCCATGAAAGCATACATCACGTCTGCACCCAAATAATAGGATTCGGGGATGGTCACATTCTGGACGATATCCTCCTCGGCCACCCCTTGCAATATGCGCAGCGCCAGCAGCATGCCCGCCGCCTTGCCGCCTATACGCCCCTTGCCAATCTTGTGGCGACGGATAGCGATCAAATCGTCCAGTGAGAACCAATCTTTGGCGATGTTCAGGTAGGCCAATTGGTCCGAAATCGTTGAGCGAATTAACACGACTTTGATCTCGCGCTCACGGGCTTCATATTTCACGCGTTCTTTGGGGCTGAGCCGGGCAATCGCCTTGGCTTGTTCGAACAACGCCCCCTGGGGTGCCAATTCGGGGTTGAAAGAACGGAGCAAATCGTCGCTTTCCGCTCCTTGCACTGCCAGCGCTTTGCGCACCAATTCCTCGAACAGATCATAGGGGAGGTTGTTGGCAAAATGCAGGTCAGTGAGTTGGCTGCGCACGGCATCCAGGCGCACCGTCCACTCCTCATGGGGTTCCTCGGCGTATGGGTCCTTTAAGCCTTCTCGCGCTTGCGAATCAATGGCCTGCTGGCGCACGTAATCCTCAAAATTATCGGACGAAAGGATGCCTCGCTCAAACAACTCCTTGCGCATCATGCTGCGGATACGCCGTTGCAGTATCGGATATTGAGTTAGCGCCAGATAGATGCGGAAGGCGGGGTCAACAGAAGTCAGCGGTAAGGTCATTTTGAAAGATGAAATCAGCCTATAGGGCGTTGCGAGAGAATTATGCGATTGTAATCGTTCGGTGGGGCTGTTGCTTATTTGCCCAGATGCATCGGCATGATCACATGCAGGAAGCGGTCGTCGTCCATTGGCCGCACCACGCCTGGAGCCGCGGCGGCCGAGGTCTCCAGCGCCACATTGGCGCCGTTCACCACCTCGAGCACTTCCCGCAAATAACGCACGTTGAAGGCGATCAACACCGCATCACCCTCCACGGTAGCGTCCACTTTGGCTTCGTTGGAGCCGGTTTCATCCGATTGCGCCGAAACCACCATCGTGCCCGGTTCTTTGCCTTCGCCCGGGGTGATGTTAAGCCGCGCAATATGCGAACTTTCGCGGGCGAATATCTCCGCCTGCTTAGCGCCTTTGAGGAAAGCGTCGGTGGCCAGGATCGTGCGCGTTTTGTGGCCTGCCGGGATGATCTGCTGGTATTCGGGGAAGCTGCCCTCCACCAACTGGCAGCGCACTTCTACATCCTTCAGTGTGAACACCACCTGGCCGCGGCCGGGCGGCAGCACCATGCGCACTTTTTCCTTGCCATCACCTACCACACGGGCCAGTTCATTCAAAGCCCGTGAAGGCACAATCGCTCGGATGGCCTCTTCCACCGGGGCACTCAGCTCGTAGGTTCTCACGGAAAGCCGGAATCCGTCGGCGGCGGCCATCGTCATCGTGCTGCCCTCAACCGTGATTAGCACGCCGGTCAACACGGGTCGAGCATCGTCGCGCGAAGCAGCAAACACCACTTGCCGAATCATCTCTTTCAAATCGTCAACCGGCAATTCGATGCCCCCATCCCCATCTGGTTCGGGCATCGGCGGGAATTCCTGCGCGTCGATGCCTTTGATCTCGGCGGTGGAACGGCCCGCGCTGAGTTGCAGTGTTTGGGTGCGCACCACCAATTCCATATCAATGGTATCGCTGGGTAGTGTGCTCACCAAATCGGTGAAGGTGCGCGCCGGCACTGTCGTTGCGCCCGCTTCCTCAACCTTGGCGCCGATCCATGAGGTGATCCCCAGTTCGCGGTCAGTGGCCGAGAGCCGCAGTCGCCCATCTTCTGCCGAGACCAGCACATTTGCCAGAATCGGATACGTGCTGCGCGCGGAAACAGCGCGTGAAACCACGCTCAGGCCGTGTGCGAGATTCTCTTGTAGAACAGAAACCTTCATGGGTGGGGAACTCCCTAGATTTCTTTTGAGTATAACACTGAGGTCGCCCCTTTTTTCGCCAAAAGCCGACCTCTCGCGTTAAAACCCTGTCGCGTCGCTAAATCCAACCGCGCAATTCCATCGCTTTGACCACCGCGCCAATCGCCACCATGTAGGCCGCGTCGCGCATGCCAACGCCTTCGCCGGCAGAGAGGGCCAACACCTTGTTGAAGGCTGCCGTGATTTTGGTATCCAGTCGGCCTAGGACTTCTTCCTCGGTCCAGTAATAGTTCATGTCGTTTTGTACCCCCTCAAAATATGAAACTGTCACTCCGCCCGCATTGCACAGGAAATCCGGAATCACAAACACGCCGCGCCCCGCAAGCACTTCATCCGCCTCGGGTGTGGTTGGGCCATTGGCGCCTTCAGCCACAACTTTCACTTTTTCGCTCATCTTGGTAACGCTCTCAGCATTGATCTGGCCTTCAAGCGCCGCCGGAATAATGATGTCCACGTCTCTTTCGATCCACAATTCCCCAGCTTCCAGTGTGTAGCCCGCCTCGCGCGCCTGGTTCTTGTCAATGGTTCCGTATTCATCCGTAATGCCTTGCAAGAAGGCCACATTCAGCCCGTCTTTGCCACACAAGGTGTATGAAGTTTTGTCTTCATGATCCCAAAATGAGACGCAGTCCACTTTGCCACCCAATTGCTGCGAAAAAGCCAGGGCTGCGTATTGGGCTACGTTGCCAAATCCCTGGAAGGCCGCGCTGGTCTTGGCTGGGTCCAACTTGAGGTGTTTCATTGCTTCACGTAATGTATAAATGACGCCGTAGCCGGTGGCCTCTTTGCGACCATGCGAGCCGCCGCTGCCCACCGGCTTACCGGTGATCACTCCCGGTGTAAATTCACCCACAGCCTTAGAGTATTGGTCCATCATCCAGCTCATCATTTGCGGCGAGGTGCCTACATCGGGCGCCGGAACGTCCAGTCGTGGCCCCAAATTGCGGTAAAGCTGGTCAATCCAGCCGCGGCACAGCCGCTCCTTTTCATCTCGCGCCAGCGACGCCGAATCCACGGCCACGCCCCCCTTGGCGCCGCCCAGTGGCAAATCCGCCACCGCGCATTTCCAGGTCATCCACATCGCCAGCGCCCGCACCGTATCCATTGTTTCCGAGGGGTGAAAGCGGATGCCGCCCTTGGAAGGGCCGCGGGCATCATTGTGCTGCACCCGGTAGCCAAAAAACACTTTCGTGCTCCCGTCTTCCATCTTGACCGGGATTTGAAATTTGAATTCCCGCGTGGGCCAGCGCAACATTTCTGCAACCTGCGGTTCGAGCTGCAACCGGTTCGCCACATGGTCGAATTGCCTTTGGGCCATCTTGAAAGCATTGGTGATCTCAGTCATGCAATCTCCTGAAATTTGTGCTTTAAAAAATTATGCGAGCATCTCGGTCTGATGCCCGCATTGGGTTAAGCAAAGATATGCCTCGCGGTCGCTTGATGGACCCTTGCTCTTGCTTTGGCATTGGGCGCTAACGATAACGCACTCCAACAGCAGCGTCAAGGGAGGGGGCCGCTAGGCGTATTGCGGCAGGTGAACACGCACCTCATCCCCCTTGCGAATCCTTCCAGGCCGTTCCACCCAGCCAACCACACCGCGCTTGCCAATGGCTCGTTTGGGAAAGGACTTTGTCAGGTCTTCGTGGTGCGGATAATTTTCCTGGATCACACGCCCTGCCGTTGTGCAGGGCATATTTTCTTCTTCGACAACCAACCCCACCTCGTCGCCAATCGTTAGTCGAGAACCGATGGGAAGTTTCGATAACTCCAGTATTCCTGAAACCAGCAGGTTGGCGCTTACCCAGCTGGCTTCTATCTTGGGCAGGCCCATAGTGCCCGCAACTTCATCCATTTCCTCGACCGAAATGATCGAAATCTGGCGCGTGTTGCGCACTTCCGTTCCCTTGGGATAGCGCTTCTGGCTGCCGCCAGCTTTCATCGTGGCCCCAAAATGCTTGTCGCCCACGAAGCCGTCAAAGGTCACTTCGACCTCGGGCAATTCATGCCCGCCTGAGCCGTTTTCCTTCGGGATAACAAACACACCTTCGATCTTCCCGGTCATCACTTTTGCGTTCATGAGGCCTCCTTTTGCGCGCGCGCCGCATCCAGCTGGACGCGTAATGCCTGCCGTAGCAATGTGGGGTTGGCCTTGCCCTGGCTGGCCAGCATCGCCTGGCCAAAGAACCAGTTGAGCACTTCGTCCTTGCCCGCCACGTAATCGGCCACCTGCTGGCTATTTTTCTGGATCACACGCTCGGCCAACTCACCAATATCTGTTTCGCTGGAGATTTGTGCCAGTCCGCGCGCCTGCACAAGCTCCTTTGGTTTTTTGCCATTTGCCGCCATTTCACTCAACACGCTCCGCGCACTGCTTGCGTTGATCTCACCACTGGCCACCATATCTACCAGTTCAGCGAACGGCTCTGGGCCAAAGGGCAGGCTTTCAATGCTGTAGCCATCCTTGTTGAGTAGTTCAAATAGCGGACCCGTAATCCAGTTTGCCAGCATTTTCGCGTCCGCCTTGTGGATTGCCCCAAGCGCGGCGTCAAAAAACTCAGCAACGCTGCGCTCGGCCACCAGCAATCCGGCATCGTAATCGCTCAACCCGACCATTTCAACAAAGCGTTTGCGTTTCTCCTGTGGCAATTCGGGCAAATCGGCCTCGATCTCCCGCACCCATTTGTCGTCCACCACCAGCGGCGGCAGGTCGGGTTCCGGAAAATAACGGTAGTCCTCCGCAACTTCCTTGGAACGCTGCGCTTGTGTGCTGCCGCGTACGTCGTCCCAACCCAAGGTTTGCTGCTGCACTGCACCGCCCGCGTCCACCAGTTCTGCTTGTCTGGCCAATTCAAATTCCAGGGCCCGCTCCAGCGAGCGGAAACTGTTCAGGTTTTTGATCTCCACCCGCGTGCTTAATGCCTGGCTGCCGCGTTCCCGGATCGAAATATTTGGCTCGATTCGCAGTAATCCCTTTTCTAGGTTCCCTGAATTGACCTCCAGATAGCGCATGATGCTGCGCAGCGCGTAGGCGCAATTGCGCACTGCCTCCACCGTGTGTAAATCCGGTTCGGTGACGATCTCCAGCAGCGGGACCCCGGATCGGTTGAGATCCACCAGGGTGCGTCGATCGCCGTCCTCGCCCAAATGGGTTAGCTTGCCGGTGTCTTCCTCCAAATGCACTCGCCGGATGCCGACCCGCAGCTCGCCTGATTCAGTGGGTATCCGGAGCCAGCCATTGACCGCCAGCGGCTGCTCATATTGCGAGATTTGGAAGCCCTTGGGCAGGTCGGGGTAAAAATAACTTTTGCGCGCAAAAATGCTGGTCGAATTGATCTCACAATGCAGCGCCAGGGCCACGCGCAGCGCGAATTCCACTGCGGCCTTATTCAGCACCGGCAGCATCCCGGGCATGCCAGCGCACACCGGGCACACGGCCACATTAGGCTCGTGATGTGTGGAATCCACCACCGGGCAGTCGCAAAACATCTTGGACTGCGTCTCCATCACCGCATGCACTTCCAGGCCGACCACGGCCTCATATTGTGTAGTCATCGAATGATGATGGCCCTACTCGCCCTCAACCTGTGAATCATCCCCCACGTTCACCTTGCCGCGCACCCCGCGCACCAGGCTGCGCTCCCCCAGCAGTGAGGCATGCAGGGTGGATTGCTCCACCTGCGCACCTGCTTCCAGTACGCTATCGGCAATCTGGCTATCGCGCACCACGCAGTCCCTGCCAATGGAAACGTGCGGTCCAAGCGTGGAGTTCTCGACCTTGGCGCTGGGGTGCACGAAGACTGGTGCGTTTACCGTGATCCCGGGGCGCTTGGACACCTCATCCGAATTGTCGCGGCCATTGGCCAGCAAGTGCCGGTTGGTGTGCAGCACGGTTTCAGGCATGCCGGCATCCAGCCATACATCCACCGTTTCCGGGCGCAGTTTCAAGCCCTTCTTCAACATCAAATCAATGGCATCGGCCAGGAAAAATTCATTCCTGGTCTGCATATCCTGGCCGATCTGCTCATCAATGGCGGCCAGCAAATCTTCTCCCCGCTTGAAGTAATAAATGCCCACGATGGCCAGCTTGTTGCGGTCGTTGTCGGGCTTCTCGATCAAGCCCTGCACCCAGCCATCTTCGCCCACATCCACCACGCCGAAACGTCGCGGGTCTTCCACCTCTTTGACCCAAATCACCGCATCCACCTCCTCGTCCGCGAGGAACGAAAAATCGGTGTCAATCAAGGTGTCCACGAAAACGATCAGCATCGGTCCGTGCATGTGCTCGCGCGCCATCGCGATGGCATGTGATTGGCCGCGCAATTCAGTCTGCTGCACATAATGCGCCTTAATCTGCGGATAGTTGGCCGCCATGTAGGCCTTCACCTGCTCGCCCAGGTAGCCCACGATAAATACCATCTCTGCCGAATCGGCATCCGGCACGCTTTCCAACACATGCAGCACGTGCCCGAGCACTGTGTTGCCCGCCGCGCTGACCAGCGGCTTGGGCCGGCTCCAGGTATGCGGGCGCATGCGCGTGCCAAAGCCGGCCATCGGCACGATGATCTTAAAGGGATCAGCCATCTGGCTCCAGCTTGCGGCACACCAACAGGCCTTTGCCCACCGGCAGCACTACGGCGTCCACTGTCTTATCTTTGCGGGCCTGCTTTAGCAGCGGCGCCAGCGTCTCCGCGTGGCTGGTGAAGTTATCTGCTACCAAGAGCCCCCCCGGGATCAACTTGGGCACCAGCAGTTCATAAAACTCCACGTACATTTCTTTTTCGGCATCCAGGAAGCAAAACGCGATTTCTTCAAGTTCTGACAAATGCCCGCGCGCGTCCCCGTGCACAAGTTCAATGGCATCCTCAACCGCCGCTTTTTTGAATGTTTCGCGCGCCATTTCGGCTTTCTCGGGCAACAGTTCATAGGTCACGAGCCGGCTGCCCCGCAGTTTGCTCGCAAGTGAAAGCCAAAGGGCAGAATATCCTGCGCTAGTGCCAATCTCGAGCAAAGGTCCCGGTGGAGAGCTTGAGGCTAGCAGCGCCAAAAACATGCCCGTTTCCGGGGGAATCTGGCGCAGCCGTTTCAAATCAGAGGTTCCGTCGGAGCGATCGCGCGCGTCCTGTTCTTCCATCGCCTGCATCCGATCCAAGATTGGCTTGGGGATATCACTAAACAGTGTCTTCATGGTTTCCTCACCTAATTTTACCTTTCGGTCATTAAACGCTAGGCCGCTTTAAATGCCAGTCTGTGGTCATTTGGTAGGCATGCGCGGCTTGCAACAATTTTGTCTCTGCGAAGTGCGGTGCGAACAACTGCATGCCAATCGGCAGGCCGCCTTCATCAAAGCCCACTGGCACCGAGATGCCCGGGATGCCTGCCAGGCTGGAGGGCAGCGTAAACACATCTTGCAAATACATCTCCAGCGGATCATCACTATGCTCGCCAATGCGGAAGGCCGTCGTGGGCGTAGTGGGCCCGGCAATCAAATCAACCTGCTCAAAGGCCGCTTCAAAGTCGCGCTGGATAAGCGTACGCACCTTTTGCGCCTGCCCGTAATACGTATCGTAATAGCCGGCCGATAAAGCGTAGGTTCCGATCATAATGCGGCGTTTCACTTCCGGGCCAAAGCCTTCGCCGCGCGTGCGTTTAAACATTTCGATCACGTCTGCATCCTTCACTCGCAGCCCATAGCGCACCCCGTCAAAGCGGGCCAGGTTGGCCGAGGCTTCCGCCGGCGCCAAAATATAGTACACCGGCAGGGCATATTCCGTATGCGGCAGACTAATCTCGCGCACCGCGGCGCCCATGTCTGCCAGCGCCTGAATCGCCGCCCGCACCGCGGCCTCCACCGCCGGCTGCACGCCCGCAATAAAGTACTCGTTCGGCACCCCAATCGTTAGGCCTTTCAGATCTGCCTTTTTTTGTAGCACGGCAGTTTCCACGGGCCGATCAGATGTGCTGGCGTCTTTGGGATCGCGCCCCGCCATCACGTTCTGCAAGATGGCGATATCCGCCACGCTGCGCCCCAGCACTCCGACGCAATCCAGCGAGGAGCCGAAGGCAATCAGGCCATAGCGCGAGTTGCGTCCATAGGTGGGCCGCAGCCCGCTTACCCCGGAGAGCGCCGCCGGTTGACGCACACTGCCGCCTGTATCCGTGCCCAATGCAATCGGCGCCAATCCACCGGCCACCGCGGCAGCGCTGCCCCCGCTCGAGCCGCCCGGCACCCGCTCCAGATCCCAAGGGTTATGTGTGGTGAAATAGGCTGAATTCTCTGTGGATGAGCCCATCGCGAATTCGTCTGTGTTGGTTTTTCCGAGCACCAGCATGCCTGCATCAAGCAATCTTTGCACGCTGGTTGCCGTATAGCTCGGCAAGAAACCCTCCAGGATACGCGAGCCTGCCGTCGCGGGCATATCTGCCACGGCCAGCACGTCTTTGACCGCCAGGGGTACGCCAAGAAGCGGCGGCGCTTCCCGGTTTTCGCCGCGCTGTTTATCCGCCTGGTCGGCTTGCGTCAAAGCCTGCTCTCCGGCCACATGCAGGAAGGCTTGCAGCGCCCCGTCAAGCTGCTCAATTCGTTGGAGGAAGGCCGCAGTCAACTCACGGCTGCTAAAGTCCCCCTGCTTTAAGCCTTCGATTGCCTGCCTTAGATCCAGTTCATGCAGCTCGGCCAAGGGTTCAGTCCAGCACCGGCGGTACCCGGAATTGGTTGTTTTCGCGGTCCGGAGCGTTGCGCAGCAAATCCTCACGCGGCATGGCGTCGCCCGCTATATCTTCTCGCAGCCGGCTGCCCTCAAAGATCGCCCCGCTCATCGCCGGCACATCCGTCGTGTCCAGGCTTTGCAGCGCGTCCACATGCGCCAAAATGTCGGAAAGTTGCTTGCGGAAACGCGCTTTTTCCGCGTCCGAAAGGTGCAACCGGGCCAAATGGGCGATGTGGTCAACGTCTTTCTTGCTTAAGGCCATAGCGGCGGAATTATATCATCGCGGCCCCACCCGGCTTTTTTACCAATTTTGCGCGTACCAGCGCAAATAGGTCTCGGTGTGGCTCATCCAATAGGATTCCGTATGCGCGCCGGGGAAGAGATGCCATTCATGCGGGATGCCTTTCTCGTTCAGCAGCCCCTCAAACCACAGCGCCGAATTCAGGATTTCGGGACGGTCGCGCTCGCCGATGTCCAGCCAAATGCGCGGCATCTGCGTCGCATCAATCCCGTCCAGCCAGCCGCGCACCTTGCCGGCGTCTTCCACGAACACCGGTGGGCTGTGACCGGCCATCGCCCCAAATAACTGCGGGTACAACATTCCAAAGTGCAGTGCCCAGGAAGCCCCGCGCGACAAACCACCTACCGCCCGATAATCCCTTTCTTCAAGCGTCCGGTAATTCTCCGCTATCCAGGGCAATAATTCCTCAATCACCGCCTCGCCGAATTGGTCCACCGCGGGTTGCGCCGAGGAGCGGTCGTAGGGCATCACAATCAGAAAGGGCGCTATGTCGCCGGCGGAAATTAGCTGATCGGCTGTTTCGTCTGCGCCCAGGCGGTCCCATTGGTCATCATTGAAGGTCTGTCCGTGGATTAGATAGAGCACCGGGAAGGAGCGCTGCGCCTGCTCAGCATAACAGGGCGGTGTGTACACGCGAAAGCGCAGACCCGCATCAAGAAATTGCGACTCGATCTCAAGGATTTCTACCTCTCCGCGGCGCGCCAGGCAATCCCCGCGCTGCATGGTTGGCGAGGGAGCGTCTTTTTCTGGCGTGCGGGGTGTGGCGCTCGCCGCCGCGGGAATCGACTGGTTGGTTTCTGAGGCGTGGGCCGGTGGAGACTCGGCGCCCGCGTCTGGAGTTATGCCGCACGACGACAGCAATCCCGCAGCCAGCCATACACCCCAAGCCATTCGTTTCATTCGCATGCATGCACCTTAAACAAAAGCGGTGGACTCCGCTTCGTCCACCGCCCGTTTCCTGTTTATTGGCCTATCGAGAGAAGCGTTCTTCTTTCCATATATCGGCTCGATTGTGATAGCCAGCCTGCTCCCAGAAACCCAGGCGATCTTCCTTTAAGAATTCCAGGCCGCGCAACCATTTGGCGCCCTTCCAAAAGTAGGGCGATTCAAGCTCGTCGCGCCCCGGTATATGCCCTACTGCGCCGCGCAAGGGATAGCCGTGATCCGGCGTGATCGGTTCGCCATTGAAATGCGTGGCAAAAAGGAAATTATCGGCCAGCGCCACCTCAACCGGCACATTCACCGTGAAGCCATATTCGGCATGTTGCAGCAAAAAATTGGCATCTTTGGTCAGTTTGATGAGGCCTTCATCTACCAGGGTCTTCAGCGAGACCCCCTCCCAGGAGGTATCGAACTTGCTCCAGCGGGTAACGCAATGAATATCCATCGCCACGGAACTGCGCGGCAGCTTGTTGAATTCGTCCCAACTCCAGCGCAGTTCCTCCTCCACCTCGCCCCAGACCCTCAAATCCCAGGTGGCAGGATCGAAGCGCGGCACGGGGCCGTAATGCAACACCGGGAATTTTTGAGTCAGCGCCTGTCCGGGTGGTAAGCGCCCTTCACTACGGATCCGTTCTTCTTCGTCGCGGCGTCTCGTCAAATTGTCGAACATAGCATCTCCATAATCAGTATATCAGCGCCTTGGTTTAGCCAGAATGAACGTTGTCTAATAATACGCTACAAGCTGAATACCTCTCCGGGTTGCAGCACGTGCGCCGCGGTATTGGTTTCTTTTCGAACCCGCGCAGCCCAGGCCTCCGCGTCTTGCTCAATCACGGCCCAGGAGTTGTAATGCACCGGAATCACATGCTTGGGCTCGATCAATTTCACCGCACGCAGTGCATCGTCCGGCCCCATCGTGAAGGTGTCCCCAATCGGCAGGAGCGCCAAATCAATCCCTTCCTCGCCGATCAACCGCATGTCGCCAAATAGGCCCGTGTCGCATGCAAAGTAAATTTTTTCTCCCTCAAGGGATGTCAGCAGAAAACCAGCCTCTATACCTCCATAACTGCCGTCCGGTAAGCCCGAACCGTGGTGAGCTTGAGTCAATTTCAGGTAACCGAATGGATGCTGGTAGCCACCGCCGATTTGCTGCCCCTGGGTAACGACGCCCTGCTTGGCCAGCCAGGCGCATACTTCGGTAGTCGCTATTCAGGGCGCTCCTGTGCGAAGGGCAATGCGTGCCGCATCAGCGATATGGTCGTGGTGACCGTGGCTTACCAACACGTAATCAGCCTCAACCTCATCGGGGTCTTGTTCGGTGACTGGATTGTCGACAAAAAAGGGATCGATCACCAACGTATGCTTTCCCGTAGTTAGTCCAAAGGTTCCGTGGCCGTACCATTTAAGGTCAAATGACATGCTGTCTCCTTTTTGTTGTTTCAGTTACAACCATAATCTATATAGTTTGATTAATAAATAGTAGTACTACTAGGGCGGTGGATATCTCGGAGAACGATTTCTCGCGCTCCTTTCTGGCTTCTATATCAAGGATTATCCTCTACCTCCGCTGGATTTTTTCAAAAGAACAAAATTATTTTCTCCACAACTCCTTGTTGAGCATTCAGGAAAACAGTCTAGTTATTATCCTAAAAAAGAGAGTCAATTGAGCACACTCATTTCATCCCTCTTTGTAGACACCGTTCCCCAGTCTATCCACAAGCTTGTCCACTGCCCAATGATAGAATTCCGACGACAAAGGAATACTCCTTTAGCCACAATTACTAATGACCTCTTCGATTCTTCAAGCCCTTATTGTGACCTTTCTCTGGTCAACCTCCTGGGTGTTGATCAAGATAGGCCTAGGAAATCTTCCTCCCCTAACCTTTGCTGGCCTGCGTTACACAATGGCCTTTCTGATCCTAGTGCCACTGCTCTTGGGCAAAGAGCGCCGCCGCGAACTTCAGTCGCTCACGCGCCAGCAATGGGGCAGCCTCTTGCTGCTTGGCATCGTTTACTATACGCTTACCCAAGGATCCCAGTTCGTCGGGCTCGCCTACCTGCCAGCCAATACTCTCAGCCTCCTGTTGACTCTTAGCGGAATCTCCATTGCCCTGTTTGGACGGCTTTTTTTGGATGAGCGACTCCGTCCGCATCAGTGGCTCGGGGTCTTCGTCTCTGTGGCAGGCGCGCTGGTCTATTTCGGCGATGTGGGCCCGCTACCTTTCATTGGCCTGCTTGTGGGCCTGTTTACCGTGTTATCCAATTCCGTTGGCGCTATCATGGGCCGCGCCGTGAACCGTGCGGCGACGATATCGCCGCTGCTGGTCACCGTCGTGAGTATGGGCTTTGGTTCGCTGCTGCTCCTTCTTTCCGGCCTGCTCACTGAACCCTTCCCGACCTTTTTAGTTCGCGATTGGCTCATCATCCTTTGGCTGGCGGCGGCCAACACGGCCTTCGCCTTCACCCTCTGGAATCACACGCTGCGCACCCTAACAGCGGCGCAATCCAGCGTAATCAACAACACGATGCTGATCCAGATCGCCATCCTGGCCTGGGTCTTTCTCGGTGAGCGCCTTGGTCCAGTCGAAATCCTGGGCTTGGTTATCGCTTCGGCCGGTTCGGTGCTGGTTCAGCTACAGCGCAAGCCATTAGCCGCCCAGAAGTCACTTAGTTGACCACTCACGCAGCCATTGAGTTTACAGATGTGCGCTGTGCTCGGCCATGAAGTCTAAAATCCCAGTGGCCCGCGCCCCCATAGCTAATATTCTTTCGCTCAGGGACATTTCTGAAACGTACTTTCTAAGGCCTCTACTGAATTGAAGGGAGTTAAGGGGTTCCCCTTCAATCCTAATGCGGCTGGGCTTTTCTAAAAAGAGAGTTTCACTACTGAAAGCGTCCGAGTGGAGTTTTCCTTCGGCGTTCACCAAAGCAATCGCTGAGATCCACACCCCCGTTGTTTCGCCACCTAATGAAGCAAATAAACCTGCATAGTAATCAAGCATTTCGTTATCAGAAAGTCGCTTGCCTTCGGGCCCCTCTCGGCGCACGAACACCCCAGGTTGGTCCGATTCTGTTAAGCCCTCAACAAAAAAGGCTGTGTCTATGGCAAAGCTTTGCACGCCTAGTCGCTCATACGCGTGCACCGCTTTTTGCTGAGCATTCCCCTCCGGTGTAGGCTCATTTTCTGGCGCTTGTTCCACATTGGGATAGTCAAGCAAGCTGGCAAGGTTCAGTTCGAGTGGGCTTAACAGCGCGTTGAAGAAACTGAACTTTGCTGGGTTTTTGGTCGCGAAGACAAAATTGCTATCTGGCATGCTTCCAGAGTACAACAAAAAAACGACCGCGCAAGCGATCGTTTAATTTTTAGTGCCGAAGGTGGGAGTCGAACCCACACTCCCGAAGGAACACGAGTTTGAGTCGTGCGCGTCTGCCAGTTCCGCCACTTCGGCCTTTTTGGTTGGGGCAAAAGTATAATCTCTGGGCTAGTCAGGGTCAAGCAAAGCCCAAAATTCACGCGTAGCCGCAAGGAAAACGAAGCTTATGAAGTTAGCCATTATTGGCCTGCCCCAATCCGGCAAAACCACCACTTTCAACGCACTCACCGGTAGCGATCTGGCCCCTACAATGAGCGCTGGTCGCATTGAGATTCACAAAGCCGTCGTGGATGTGCCCGATGCCCGCCTCCTCGATTTGGCCCGCCTCTTCGAATCCAAAAAAATTGTCCACGCCCAGATCACCTTTGCCGATGTCGCCGGCCTTGAAACTGCCGGGGCCGGCGAAGGTCTCCCTGGACAGCTGCTCAATGCCCTCAGTGGCATGGACGGCCTTTTGCTCGTACTGCGCGCTTTCGAGGACGACTCTGTGCCGCACGCCAAAGGCAACGTAGACGCCGCCCGTGACCTGGCCGCGCTGCTCGACGAATTGCTCCTCAACGACCTCATCGCCGTCGAGCGCAAAATCACACGTCTTGCTGAAGAACGCCAGAAGAGCGGCCGGGATGTGGCGGCTATCGAGCGCGAGCAGGCTTTTTTCCAGCGCCTGCAGGAAAAGCTCGGCGATGGACAGGCCCTGCGCGACATGCAACTGAGTGACGAAGAACAAGAAGCCCTTTCCGGCTTAGGCCTGCTCACCCACAAGCCGCTGCTCATTCTGCTTAACCTGGGTGAAGGCCAGGCCGCGCCCACGCTGGATGCCGGCGCGCTGCCGGTGCTCAATTTGCAGGGCAAGCTCGAAATGGAGCTGGCTCAATTGCCAGCCGATGAGGCTGCCGAGTTTCTGCAGGAATATGGCCTTGAAGAGAGCAGCGCCCAACGCGCCATCCAGGCCGCCTTCGATCTACTCAACACGCAAACCTTCTACACCGTGGGCGAGCCCGAAGCGCATGCCTGGATGCTGCCTCGCGGCGCCAGCGCCCTCGAATCCGCCGCTACCATCCACAGCGATATCGCCCGCGGCTTCATTCGCGCCGAAATTATTGGAGGGAGCGAACTGCTCGAGTTTGGCGGCATGGCTCCTGCCCGCGATAAGGGCAAGCTACGCCTCGAAGGCAAAGACTACACCATGCAGGATGGCGATGTGATCAACGTGCGCTTTAACGTATAGGATTTTGCGGGGCTGCGCGTCGCACGAATCTACTGAAACAGTTCAAATAATCTGAGCCAGGCACTTTTTACATTAGTGAACTGCTGGCCTTGATAGCAAGCCACTAAAAATCCATCGAGTCCAGCACCTGCGAAAAATCCCGGCATCCGCATAATTAAGCATATGCCTGAAAACAAGCTGCCGCTCGATAGCGTCCTGCAAGGCGATTGCGTTGAGCGCCTCGCCGAACTACCCCCCGAATCGGTTGATCTTATCTTTGCCGATCCACCCTACAACCTCCAACTCCAAAAGGAGCTGCGCCGCCCCAACAACTCCAAGGTCAATGGCGTGGACGAGGACTGGGATCGTTTTGATGATTACGCCGCCTACGATGAATTCACGCGCACCTGGCTCGCCGCCTGCCGCCGGGTGCTTAAACCAACCGGCACGCTCTGGGTCATCGGCAGTTATCACAACATCCACCGCGTTGGCACCATGCTCCAAAACCTGGACTTCTGGATCCTCAACTCGGTAGTCTGGGTGAAGAGCAACCCCACGCCCAATTTTCGCGGCGTGCGCTTTACGAACGCTCACGAAGAACTGCTCTGGGTCCAAAAAGAGCAGGGTGCGCCTTACACCTTCAACCATCACGCCATGAAGCAACTCAACGAAGAAAAACAAATGCGCAGTGATTGGGTTCTCCCCATCGCCAATGGACATGAACGTCTGCGCAGCAATGGGCACTCCGCACACCCCACGCAGAAACCCGAAGCGCTGCTCTATCGCGTGATCGCCTCCAGCAGCAATCCCGGCGATGTCGTCCTTGATCCCTTCTTTGGCACCGGGACCACGGGCGCGGTGGCAAAACGCTTGCATCGCCGCTGGATCGGCATCGAACAGCAGTCTGATTACATAAAGCTTGCTAAGCAGCGCATTGCTGCGATTGTGCCCGGCGAATACGAAGAGGAAAACTATCTGAGTCACGAGCCGCGCCGTCTACCGCGCGTCCCCTTCGGGCGTCTGCTGGAATCGGACATGCTGGCTGTCGGTCAAAAGCTCTATTGGGGCGAACGCGGCCGGGAGACGGCCCGCGTCCTGGCGGACGGGGCCCTCAAGTATAATGGCCGCCGCGGTTCGATCCACCAGATCGCAAAACACATTCAATCCGCCCCCGCCAATGGTTGGCAAACCTGGTATTTTGAAGACCCAAAAACGGGTGAGCGCCGTTCGATAGACGAACTGCGCCAGCAAATTCGCAAGATGGAGAATTAATTCATGGCAGAAGCAAGCACCAAAACCAAGCACGAACTTGGCCCCTGGAGCCTCGACGATCTGTTTCCTGGCCACAAAAGCAAAGAGGCTAAAACTGCCTTCGACAACCTCGAAGCCAACGTAGCTGCTATTGAAAAAGCCCGCGATCAGCTCACTGCGAAGATTAGCGAGAAAGTCTTTCTCGCTCTGATAGATAAGATTGAAGCCAACAATCGCCTAGCCTCACGAGTCGCGCAATTTGCCAGCCTCTGGTATTCCGCGGATACACAAAACCAGGATGCTCAGAGCTTCCAGGCCAAGATCGACCAACTCATGGCGGGCCTCCAAAACCGCACGCTGTTTTTTAGCTTGTGGTGGAAGGCCCTCGACGAAACCAACGCCGAACGCCTTATGACTGCCAGTGGAGAGTATGCTTATTGGCTGCGCCAGATTCGAAATTTCAAACCCTACACGCTGACCGAATCCGAAGAGAAAATAATCAACATTAAGGATGTCACCGGCGCCAACGCGCTACAAACTATTTACAGTGCAATAACCAATCGCTACACCTACAAGATTAAAATTGACGGGGAGGAGAAGGAACTTACCCGCGAAGAACTTATGAAGCAGGTCTATAGCACCAATCCTGATATGCGTGCCGCTGCGTATCAGGAGCTTTACCGAATCTACGGCGAAGAAGCGCCTATTCTTGGCCAGTTGTATCAGGCGTTGATGCGCGATTGGCACAACGAGAATGTGGACCTGCGTAACTTTGCCAGCCCCATCGCTGTGCGCAACCTACACAACGATATCCCAGACGAAGTTGTGGACACCTTGCTTGAAGTCGCCGAAGAGAGCAGCAGCGCCTTTCAAAGTTTTTTCAAACTCAAAGCCAAGCTGCTCGGTATGGAAAAGCTTCGTCGCTATGATATCTATGCGCCGGTTTCTGAATCCAAGAAAGAATATTCCTGGCAGGAAGCTGTGGAAATGACGATGGCCGCCTTCGCGGATTTCGATCCCAAGGTTGAACAATTGGCCTGGCGCGTGCTGAAGGAAGACCATCTGGATAGCGAAGTGCGCAAGGGCAAACGCGGCGGCGCCTTTTGTTCATCCGGGGATCCCGCGCTAACACCCTGGGTGCTGATGAATTACACGGGTGGCGCACGCGATATCTCCACGCTGGCCCACGAACTCGGCCATGCCGTGCACGCCATGTTGGCCGACGACAAGAACTCGCTCAACTACCACGCATCATTGCCCCTGGCCGAAACCGCCTCCACGTTCGCCGAAATGCTGCTTGTGGAGCGCCTGCTCGAAAACGAAGAAGACGAGTCGGTGCGCCGCGATCTGCTCTTTAGCCAGGTGGATAATGCCTATGCCACGATCATGCGCCAGGTTTTCTTTGCGCTCTTTGAGCGCCAGGCCCACGCGATGATCCAGGAAGGCGCTTCGGTGGATGAGCTCTCCGCTGCCTACATGAAGAACCTTGAAACCCAATTTGGTGATTCTCTCGAAATTGGTGAAGAGTTCAAGTGGGAGTGGGTCTCCATTCCCCACATCTTCTATTACCCCTTCTACGTCTACGCTTACTCTTTCGGCCAATTGCTAGTCTTTGCGCTATACCAGCAATACAAGGCCGAGGGGGATGCCTTTATTCCGCGCTATCTCGAATTGCTGTCCGCTGGCGGCTCGATGTCTCCTGAGGAGATCCTAACCCGGGCGGGTGTGGATATGCGCGATCCAACTTTTTGGCAGGGCGGCTTCGATTTCGTAGCGGGCCTCGTCAAAGAGCTAGAGAAGCTTGCTAATTAATCCCGTTTCCGCAAAACAAAAAGCCCGCCACCAGGCGGGCTTTTTTATGATCCAAAATATTTGCTAAGGGGCTAGGGCGAATCCCAGAAAGACAGTTCGTTCACGCTATACGTGTAATTGCCCGCCGAGCCACCATTGACGAAGAAACCGAAGCGTCCTGAAATGTAATTGCCATCCGTTACCTGCGCAATCTGCTTGCCGTTAGCGTAGATCGTAATTGTGCTGCCCTTCAAATGCACGCCCAGAATGTTTGTCTTGTCCGAGCCACTGTTTATTTCGGTGCTTGCTGTCCAGGAAATAATGTCTTCGGTCTTGTAGGGGCTGGTGTTGTCCAAACGCTCTAAACGGTAGTTTCCATCGCAGGAGAAATGCAGCAGGTAGCCGCGCGCAAAATCACCGGACGGTGGCCCTCGAAGAATCAAGCCATACGATTGCTTGCCGCTGCAGGTGTCCGTTTCTACCTGCATTTGGACGAACATATCCTTGGCGCTAAGCCAGGTGAACCACCATGTGTCAAAGGCAGCCAGCTTGCCAGTCACTTCCATCTGGCCGCTGTTCAATGCCAGTTTGATGAATTCAGAATTGGGCAGCTTCCCGCTTCCATCTTCCCAGTAGCGCGAGCTGTCAAAGCTGTCAAAAATAGTGGGGCTGCCAAATGCGCTATTCGGGTCAAAGTTCAGTGGCGTGGCGGTTGGTGTTCCGGCCCCCACCGTGATCGTGGCTGTTGCGGTTTCGGTCGGGCAGGGTGTTGGGGATTGGGTTTCCGTTTCCGTAGCTGCCGCCTCGGTAGCCGTCGGGGGGCTGGTTGCAGTCGTTGAAGCGGTTTGGCTGGCCACCACGATCTCGGTCGCCGTCTCGTTGGCCACGTTAATTGTCAGCGAGCGCGTGCAGCCTACGGCCGCCAGGGCCAAAATTAGGAACAAAAAGACAAATTGCTTGCGGTTCATTGCCTAAATTTTACACTTTTGCTTGCTCATGCACAACAACAGCGGTATCCTAATAATCTACAAGTCATATTCTTTGAGGAGCGCCCTTAATTCATGTATATCTCTATAGAAGGCGTCATTGGCGTCGGGAAAACCACGCTTGCGCGCCTGCTCCAGGATCGCTTCGATGCCCAGGTGCTCCTTGAGGTTTTTGAAGAAAATCCCTTCCTCGCCAATTTTTATGAAGACCGCGAGCGTTACGCCTTCCAAACCCAGATGTTCTTCCTGCTGAGCCGCTACCACCAGCAGCGCGAATCTATTCCAGCTGCTCTCAAAGCCAGCGCAAGCCTGATCTCAGATTACACTTTCGCCAAGGACGCGCTTTTTGCCGGCATCAATTTGCAGGGCGATGAACTCGAAATGTATGAACGCGTTCACGAAGCCCTCGCTGAAAAAATCCCTTTACCCGATCTGATCGTTTACTTACGCGCCGACACTGAGGTGCTCATGCATCGCATCGCCAAGCGCGATCGGCCTTACGAGCGCAACATGCAGCAGGACTACATCGCTACACTGAATGAGGCTTACGAAGATTTTTTCGACGATTTCAACCGTGGAGTCCCCGTTTTGTCGATTGATTCGAACACAATTGATTTTGTTAGCAGCCCAGATGATTTGGACGTGGTGGTCAAGCGCATTGCGCAGGCCCTGGAAGAAACGCCCCGCCAGGCCACGCTTCCCCTTGACGTTAACCCCGGGTAATCCCCCGCCGCCTAACTTTCGTATTGACTGTCGTCGATTTGACGGCGAAGACTTTCTTTGCTGTCCTGGGCGCTTGCTTGCCCACTCTGCTCCATAAGCGCCAACTCGGCTTCGGCGGTTTCCAGCCTGTCGGGATGGGCCCGTGCGGCCAGCGACCATTTGCCGCAATGCGGACAACGGGCCAGCTTGCCCACAACGAGATTTGGCATCCAACTATTTCTAGCGAAGGGTTTCCCGCAATGATTGCAGATTGCGCCACCTGCCATTCCATAGTTTCCTGGTCTGTGTTGCTGATTTCGCCAGAGCAGTCGCGGTAGCAACGCGCTCGCCGCGCCTAGCGCGGCTAAAATCACCAGCAGCGGCACCACCAGCCCAATTGTCGCGGCGCGCGCCCCGGAAGCGGTCAGGAATACGCGTGTGAACTCTACGGATCGGAGCATCGCGCCGGAATTGGTCTCGCCAATCGCGTAAAGCCGGTGCGTACCTGGCGAAAAATCGTTGGTGTTGAAATTGAAGCGATATGGCGATGTATCCTGACTATGCACCAATTGATCGTCAATATAGAAGTCCACGCGCACAACACTTGGGGAAGTCTCTGCGCGCATACTAAAACGCCCCTGAATCTCATTGTTACGACCCCCGTAACCGAAATCGCGCGACAAGCGTAGCACCAGGCCAGGCTCGTTGCTCTGGGCGCGCGCCTTGCCTGGCGTAGCCAATAGAACCACCAACAACGCGAAAAGAATAAGCTGTCTCATTGAGGAACCCCTTGCCTTATTTCCAGCGTGTCAGGATCGTTTCGCGCTGGAAAAGCTGGGTGGCAAAGAAAAGCAGGGCCGCATCGACCACGATAAAAGCCAGTGCAATCAAGCCCATCAGTCGTAAATTCAGGACCACCGCGCCGAATATTTGCCCCATGAACACAGCCATCACTGGTAGCAGTACCAGCGCCGAGACTTGCTCCGCGACGCGCGGATCGTTCACTCGAGATGAAATCATCACCGCCATGCTCACCCCCGCAATGGAAAGCAAAGGACCCACGCCGAAAATGCCCAGCATCCACAAGGGCGAGAACAAATGCAAAGCGACAGCGGGGCTGGCCGCCAAAAACGAAGTTCCCACTGCGAAGATCCCAAAGGCAATCAGTGTGGCCACAATTGCCGGAAGGGCTGCCGCGATGGCTTTGCCAGCCAGCAACTGCGCAGTTGTAATCGGCGTGGCCAAGAGCGGTTCCAGGGTATGCGTCGTTTTTTCGCCGACAATACTATAGGAGGCAATCGTCACCGGGATAATTGCCGGCAATAGCAGGAAGAGCACCATAAATTGCTGCAACACCAAGTACTGGCCGCATTCGATTCCGACCAAATCTCCGCAAAATTGACTGGCCAGGCCCATCAGATCGCTGAATTCACTTAGGGCGCTCAAATCAGTAAACCCGCGAATGCTATACAGCATCACCAACGGGATGGCGCTAAAGATCAGGGGCATGAAGGCCACTGAGAATAACACCAGGCGGTGACGAAAAACCTCACCCCACTCCTTGCGTGCGATGACCCAAATTTTCTTCATACTTCAACCTCCGCGCCCTTACCACGCACCAATTGCAGGTACACATCTTCAAGGCTTTGGCGCAATTCCCCTACGAATTGCAACTCGGCGCCCAGGCCGACCAACTCACGCACTAACTCGGGGTTGCGCTTTTCAGGATCATCCAGCGTCACCACCAATTTATTGTCCACCGTTTTTACTTCGCGAACAAAGGATTTTTGCTCCATCGCTTCAGCGAAGGCGGGGTTTAGTGCCTCAAAATGAAAAACAACCGCTCGGCCGTATAATTGGCGCCGCAAATTGGTGGGCGAATCGAGCGCCAGAAGACTGGTTCTAAACACGGCGATCCGATCACATAGCCGGTCGGCTTCATCGAGGTTGTGTGTGGTCAGCACGATGGTGCGCCCCTCGCTGCGCAGCTCGCTCACAAATTCGCGAACGATTTTGGAGGCCTCGGGATCCAGGCCGGCCGTGGGTTCGTCCAGAAAGAGCACCTTGGGTTCGTGTAGGAGGGCCCGAGCAATCGCTAATTTCTGGCGCATGCCCTTGGAAAAGGTGCCCACCGGCTCGCTACGGCGACCCCAAAGACCCAGCATGCGCAGATAGCGCTCCACCTGCCCTGAAATATCTTCCACATCATACAGTTCGGCAAAAAAGGCCAGATTGCGCTCAGCACTGATCTGCTGATACATACCCGGCGTTTCCGTCAGAATTCCTACATCTTTGCGCAGGAGATTGTCCTCATCGCCAAGCCGGTGCCCGGCCACGACCGCCTGCCCAGCACTCGGCTCGATTAACGCAGTCAGCATTCGGATGGTTGTCGTTTTTCCGGCGCCGTTGGGACCCAAAAGGCCAAATACTTCACCCGACGGAATGTCCAGGTCCAGCCCATCTACCGCCAGCACCTCCCCGAAGGATTTGGTCAGCCCTTGAGCAAAGATCATGCTTTTCGCCGAGGGCGAAGAAGCCCGCGGGGGTGATGTTTCACGTGAAACCTTGGCGTCGGCGCGCGGATCTCCGCGCTGCAGCAGCCAAACAGCCAGTAATATCCAGGGCAGGCCGCCTAGAATACCGATTGGCAGCGGGCCAAGCAGGTCGTTGGTGATGGCATCTGGATGGGTAAAGAGAATCGCGCTCGCCGCTAGACCGTTGATCGTAGCGTGTGCGATCACGGCCGGCCAGACGCTTTTTCCCTGGATAGTCAGCCATCCAAAAACCACGCCGGTTGCCATCGTGAAGATGATCATCCCAAGCATTCCCGCCCAGGGGAACCCGGCATAATCAAAGCCATAATTCAACCCCATCGCAATCAACGGCGCGTGCCAGAGGCCCCAGATGGCCCCGGTGGCCAGCAGGCCGCGGCGGTAGCCAAGGGGCAGTAACTTGGGCTGCAGGTAGGCGCGCCAGCCAAACTCTTCCCCAAAGGTGAACAAACTGTTGATCACGGGCGCCAGCAAGATTGCCTGAGCCAATTGGATGAGAACAAGAATTTCAGGGGCCAGGGGCAAAGGATTTCCCTGCGCTGCATACGTGGCGATAGTCTGTCGCATAAAGGTAAAGGTGGGGTCGAAGTGCTCGGGAAAGACGAGAAAATAGATCCCTGCCCCAACGAATGTTAAAAGTGGAGGTAGTAGCCAGGCCAGCAACCAAAAGCGGCCGCGGCCCTCGAATTGCAGCGGCAACCAGGTGTTCTTCCAGCCCTCTTTGGTAACGAGACGGGTGAACACGTTGGCCAGCGCCGGCGACCACATATAGATTGTGGCGATCAGTGCGGTAGCCACGGAAATGCCGGGCAAGAGCTGGGGGCTATCCACTATCCCGCCGCTCAAATAGAGATAGAGGGCCACAGCCCAGGAAATGCCGAAGGCAAAGCCCAAAAAAATCAGGACGCGACGGGTGTCAATTGTTTTGCTCATGCGCGTAAATGTTTCACGTGAAACATTCGGGTGAGCGGGCGTGAATTGGTTGAATTGGGCACAGATGCTCCTTTTTGATGTGCGATTTACTGTGATCAGGTTCTCGAATCTTTCCCTTTTTCTCTCACAATGTCACTGATTTCTCGCCATGTGAAACCCAATTTCTGCGCCTCAATCAGGAAGTTTTCTGCGAGCAGGGCGAGTCGCTGCTCACGGAGGCGCTTGCTCTGTGCGGGCGAACCCGCCCCCAGAATGAAAGTGCCGCGGCCGTGTTGGGTCGAGATGATGCCCTCCCCATCCAACAGGCGGTAGGCCCGAGCGATGGTATTGAAGTTCACTTGCAGGTCGTCGGCCAACTGCCGAACCGTGGGGAGCTGGTCGTTGGGCTGCAGCTCACCCGTGGCCACCGCATGCTTCACCTGACCCATCACCTGAACATAGATAGGTTTATGGGTGGTAAGGTCAAGCGCAAACTTCATGAGCCTTATTTTGTATCATTGTATCTTTGTACAATTGTATATAGTTTTTGACGGTTGTCAAGATCGCTCTGTCTGCAGTTTCCTCGGATCGGCGCATGGTAGAATCGCGCGCTAACGATCATTCGCCATCAGGAGTGCTGTGATGGAAAAACAAGTGGCTACATTTGAAGTCAAAAAGGGGCTGGCCCAGATGCTCAAGGGCGGCGTGATCATGGATGTGGTCACTGCCGAGCACGCCAGGATCGCTGAAGACGCGGGGGCCGTAGCAGTGATGGCACTGGAACGAGTGCCCGCGGATATCCGGGCGGACGGGGGCGTGGCGCGTATGAGCGATCCGGGCTTGATCGAAGAGATCATGAATACGGTCAGCATCCCGGTGATGGCCAAAGTGCGCATTGGCCATTTTGTGGAAGCGCAAATTCTTGAATCGCTGGGCGTGGATTACGTGGATGAGTCGGAAGTGCTCACGCCTGCCGACGAAGAGCATCACATCAACAAGCACGATTTCAAGATCCCATTCGTATGCGGCTGCCGCAATTTGGGCGAGGCCCTTCGGCGGGTGGGTGAAGGCGCGGCTATGATCCGCACCAAGGGTGAAGCGGGCACCGGCGACGTGGTGGAAGCCGTGCGGCACGCCCGCTCGGTGTTGGGCGATATCAGGCGCTTGCAGACAATGCCGGATGAAGAATTGATGGCCTTTGCCAAGCATTTGGGCGCGCCCTACGAATTATTGAAAGAGACAAAAGAACTGGGCCGGCTTCCGGTGGTGAATTTCGCCGCGGGCGGCCTGGCCACTCCAGCAGATGCAGCGCTCATGATGCAGCTGGGCGTGGACGGCGTTTTCGTGGGCTCAGGAATTTTCAAATCAGGCGACCCAGCCAAGCGGGCGGAAGCCATCGTGAAAGCCACAACCCATTTTGAGGACGCCGCGATTTTGGCCGATGTGAGCCGCAATTTAGGCGAACCAATGGTGGGCCGCCAGGTGACGGATATTCCCGAAGCGGAACTAATCGCCCAGCGCGGTTGGTAGCTCACCCCCCTACGTTTTTATGAAGATTGGCGTATTGGCCCTGCAGGGCGATTTCGCCGAGCACCAGTCCATGCTGGAAGGGCTGGGCGTCCAGGTTTCGCAGGTGCGGCTCCCGGGACAGCTCGAGGCGATTGACGGCCTGATCATTCCGGGTGGCGAATCCACCACGATTGGCAAGCTGGCGGTGGATTTCAACTTGATGGAACCGTTGATCTCATTTGGCGAGGCCAAGCCGATCTGGGGCACCTGCGCAGGGGCGATCTTGTTATCCAAGGATGCACGCCGACCACAACCGCTGCTGGGGCTGATGGATATCAGCGTGGAGCGCAATGCGTTTGGTCGGCAGGTGGAAAGCTTTGAAGCGGACCTGGATGTGCCCGCGCTCAGCGAGTCGCGAAAGGGAGAGCAGCGGCCCTTTCATGCCGTGTTTATCCGGGCTCCGCTGATTCAAGAGGTGCGTGGCGAGGCCAAAACGCTGAGCACGTTACCCGACGGGCGCATCGTAGCGGCGCAGGAGGGTCATCTACTGGCGACGTCCTTCCATCCAGAGCTAACCGGAGACGATCGTTTCCACCGTTATTTCCTGCAACTGGTAGAGATCAGTAAGGCCGAGACAGACCCTATGGCGGGTGTTGTAGAATAGGGGAAATGAGCCGATCACTGGGCCCAAGGGATTGGGCGCTCCTCAACCGATATCGCAAACAAGGCCTCTTTTTAGATAGCGCTCCGACGCTGCTTTGGGGCCGCCGGATCGTGCCCGCCGGTGCGCTGCTATCGATGTTTTCCAGTATGACGGGTGTGTTCAGTGCGGTGGCGCAGGGCCAGGATGGGGAGGCACCTTTGATTGGGCAGATCGCCCACACCCATGGCTCAGCATTTGCCCACTTCACTTTTCTGGCGCCGGAAGCAGCCATGCACTCGCGATTAATTCCAGAACTTTTCGAGCACCTTATTCAACGGGTGGGGCAACGCGGGGCGCACAGCCTGATTGCCGAAGTGGATGAAAGCAGCCCGGCGCTGCCTGCGCTGCGCGAAGCAGGTTTTAGCATTTATGCACGGCAACGCATCTGGCGATTAACCCGAGTCCCGAAAGGCAGTCCATCCGGGGCTTGGCGAAGAGCTACCTACGAAGATGGGCTCGCGGCCGACTTGTTTTGCAGCAGCCTGGTGCCAGGCCTGGTGCAGCAAGTGGAACCATCGCCCTGGGATGGGTTGAATGGATACGTGTGTTTTCGGGCAGGTGAATTAGTTGCTTACGCAGCCCTGCGCAGTGGGCCGCGCGGCCAATGGCTGCAGCCCTTCGTGCACGAGGACATAAATCCGGATGAAGCGGGCCAGATGATGGCAGATCTTTTCAGGCAACTGCAACCCAGTAAGCGCAGGCCACTCTTTATTTGTCTGCGGTCCTATCAGGCTTGGTTGGAGACGAGCTTGCGCGAACTGCGTGCGGAACCGGGAGCGCACCAGGCGGTGGTGGTCAAGCGAACGGCGCGACTAGTCAAAGCGAAGCAAGCGCTGAAGCTACGCTCGGTGGAAGGCCGCCGCGCGGAACCGACGACCCCAATACATGTTCCGACCCAACCGTTGGGCCGGGAATTGGAATTATCGACATATGACCAGACGCCAAATTACCGATGACCTGGATGCCCTTCTGGCGGTTTTGCCAGAAGACATTCGGACGTCGGTAAGCAAAAGCAACCACAGCAGCGATCTACTTGAAGTGATAATGGATCTGGGCCGGGTTCCCACGGCGCGGTTAACAACGGGCGAAATTGTGCTGTTAGACCGCGAGGTGACCCCGAAGGATATCCAGCATGTGGTGGATGGACTCGGCGATTTTGATGAGGATAACCGGGCAGGCATTGAGCGCACCTTGCACCGCATTTCGGGGATACGTAACCGGCGCGGCGATGTGGTGGGGCTTACGCTGCGGGTGGGGCGGGCCGTGTATGGCACGATTGACATCATTCAGGATTTGATTGAAGAGGGCAAGAGCCTATTGCTACTGGGGCGGCCCGGGGTGGGCAAGACAACCATGCTGCGCGAGGTGGCCCGTATTCTGGCGGAAAAGAATCGGGTCGTGGTAGTGGATACGTCGAATGAGATCGGCGGAGACGGCGACGTGCCGCATCCAGCCGTGGGCCGTGCGCGGCGCATGCAGGTGGCGACGCCCTCTATGCAGCACGAAGTGATGATTGAAGCAGTGGAAAACCACAGCCCGGAAGTCATCGTAATTGATGAAATCGGGCGCGAGCTCGAGGCGATGGCGGCGCGTACGATTGCTGAACGGGGCGTGCAATTAATCGGCACAGCGCACGGTAACTCTCTGGAGAATCTACTGCTTAACCCGACGCTTTCCGATCTGGTAGGCGGGATTGAATCGGTGACATTATCGGATGAGGAAGCAAGGCGGAGAGGCACCCAAAAGACGGTGCTGGAGCGGCGATCGCCGCCGACCTTTGACGTGCTGATCGAGTTAAGGACGCGCGACCAACTGGCTGTGCATAGGGATGTGGGCGCGGCGGTGGATGCCTTGCTGCGCGGCTTCCCGCAACCCGCAGAAATCAGGACGCGGGACGAGAAGGGTGAAATCCAAATTGAGCAACCCCCTGCCCCACGCACACGCGGCCGCCAGACCAGCAATGGCGGACCGCTGCGGCGCAATATGACTGCGGAACTACCCACCGCCACGGCATCTGCGCCGGTTGTACCGGCACAAACCGTGACACCGCGCAGTGGAAGCAAAATGGAAACAATGCGCGTGTTCCCGTTTGGCGTGGCGCGCAACCGGCTAAGCAACGCGGCCAAGCGGCTGGGCGTGCCGGTGAATGCAGTGAAAGACGTTAGCGAGGCCGACGTGCTGGTAACGCTGCGCTCGTATTATCGCAAGCGGCAACGCACGATCGTGGACGCTGAACAGCGCGGCATGCCGGTCTATGTGCTGCGGGCGAATACGGTAGCGCAAATGGAGCGCTTCCTGAGCGGCCTGTTTGATCTGCCCTCCACCAGTGAAGGACCGGGCAACGTGGATAACCAATTGCAAAGCACTCAGGAGGCGATTGAAGCGGTGTTAAATGGTGAACGCTGGGTGGAATTGCCGGCGGCCTCATCGTATATTCGGCGCTTGCAGCATGAAATGGCGCAGCAATCCAACTTGGTCTCCCACTCCTACGGGCGCGAACCGAACCGGCGCGTGCGCATCTTTCGCGAATAGCGCGGCGAATCGAAGCCATGTTTATTACATTAGAAGGGCCAGAGGGCAGTGGAAAGACCTCGCAGATGCCACGGCTAGCGGCGCGGCTTGAAGCGAAGGGCTTTCACGTAGTTCAGACGCGGGAGCCGGGGGGCACGCCGATTGGAGACCAAATCCGCGAAGTGCTCTTTGATTTAGAGAACACTGCAATGCATCCGCGCAGCGAGATTCTGTTGTTTCAGGCTTCCCGATCGCAATTGGTGGAGCAGGTGATCAAGCCGGCGCTGAGTGCCGGGCACGTTGTGCTTTGCGACCGCTATGCGGATTCGACACTGGCCTATCAGGGTTATGGGCACGGAGTGGATTTGGAGCAACTTTCTGAAATCGTCAACTTTGCCACCGGGGGCTTGAAACCCGACCTGACCCTTTTTCTGGATGTGGATGTGCGCGACGGGCTGGATCGGCGCGGTTCGGATGGGGACTGGAACCGGTTGGATGATTATGATGTTGCGTTTCATCAACGGGTCTACAAGGGATACAAGAAGCTGATGGCGGCGGAACCTCAACGCTGGGTAAAGGTGGATGCCTCAGCGGATCCAGAGGCAGTGGCAGAGGCCTTGCAGGCGGCCGTCCTCGAACGACTAAAGACCTGATTGTTGCAGAGGGGGCTTTACCAAGCAAAGGACAATTGTCCTTCTATAGTGTGAAGAATGCCCCTCGTTTGCAAGGTTTCCCAATCTTATACTTTCGTCAAGATGTTCTCCAATTCACGAGAACTGAAGACAAATCGCAAAAGGAGTATTTCATGGACGCTATTGTTACTCGCAAAGGCACAATCATTTCCGATCCACCTTTCGCAACCAAGATTTTTGACAGCAAGCATGCGGCTTGGGTGTGGGCCGTGCTGCGCATCTGGGTAGGACTCAAATGGCTGGATGCCGGGCGGCACAAAATCGAAGACCCGGCGTGGTCCAAGACCGGCGAAGCACTGTTGGGCTTCTGGAACCGCATCGTTGAGATCCCAGCCGAAGGCCGACCAGCGATTTCCTTCGATTGGTATCGCAGCTTTATCCAATCGATGATTGATGCAGGTTCGCACAGTTGGTTTGGCCCGCTGGTGGCCTACGGCGAAACCCTGATCGGCATCGCGCTGATCCTGGGCGCCTTCACTGGCATCGCAGCTTTCTTCGGTGCTTTCATGAATTGGAATTTCATGATGGCCGGTTCGGCGAGCACCAACCCGATGCTCTTCGTGATTTCCATCGGGCTGATCCTGGCCTGGAAAGTGGCGGGCTACGTAGGCCTGGACTACTTCCTGCTGCCCTGGCTGGGCACACCCTGGAAAGGGAAGCCCACAAAAGCGAAAAAGTAGCTAGCTCTGCAGAACACGATAAATAGGCGCCGTTCGGCGCCTATTTTTTTGACGGAGATGGTGAAGAAGAGGGCTAGGTATAATACGCCAACTCACCCAAAATTCAATATGAGATTCGATTGAACCAAGAGAGACCTGATTTCGGCCCCATCCAACACCCGCTATTGATCGTCATTTCGGGACCTTCGGGCGTTGGTAAGGACAGCGTTGTGCGCGGGTTGAAAGACAGCGGGCTGCCACTGCATTTTGTCGTGACGGTGAACACGCGATCGCCGCGAGCCGATGAGAAGGAAGGAGTGGACTACATTTTTATCGGGCGCGCGGAATTTGAACGCATGCGTGAGGCGGGCGAATTACTGGAAGATGCCAAGGTGTACAACGATTACAAGGGCGTACCGCGCGAACAGGTGCGGGCGGCGATGGCCAGCGGCAAGGACGTATTGATGCGGCTGGATGTTCAGGGGGCGGAGACGATCCGGGAAGTGGCGCCCGACGCACTGTTGATCTTTTTGACCACAGCGAGCGAAGACGAGTTGATTGAACGCTTGCGGGGGCGAAAGACAGAAAGCGCTGAGGATCTGGCGCTGCGGCTGGAGACGGCCCACGAGGAATTCAGCCACTTGGACAACTTCGATTACGTGGTAGCAAATCGCGAGGACGCCCTCGAGGAGACCGTGGCTGCAGTGGTGGGGATCATCCGGGCCGAGCACCAACGCGTGCTTCCTCGCCGAGTGCAGTTGTGAGCGAAATTCACGAAGAAGCGAAAAGGGAATATCCGGTCAGCCAATCGGGGGCTGAGGCCAGCGCGCCGCCCCCCGAGGCGTTGCCGCGGCGCTTCTTCGTGCGAATGCCGGAGCGACAGCCCTACGCAGTGTGGGGGCTGCTGATCGTGACCATCGGCGTTTTCCTGCTGCAAATGCTGACTCAGAGCGGGGCGTTGGACCTGGGAAACTGTCCTTACTTCTTTTCGCCGGACTTGCCAGCTTGTTATGGCTTGAAGGTAAATGAATTTATTGTCCGGGGCCAGTACTGGCGTCTGCTGGCGCCGATACTGTTGCATGGGTCCCTGCTGCACGTGGGCTTCAACATGTACGCGCTGTATGTGCTGGGGCCGGAGCTTGAGCGGCACCTTGGGCACGCCTCCTTCTTGGCGCTGTATGTGATCAGCGGATTCGCGGGTTTCGTGGTGTCGTTCCTGCTGACGCCGGCGGCTTCGTTGGGCGCGTCCACAGCAGTGTTTGGGCTGCTGGCGGCGCAGGCCGTGTTCATTTACCGTAACCAACATATCTTTGGGGAGCGGGCGCGCTTGGCACTGCGCAACATCCTGAATATCGCAGTGATTAACTTTGTGATCGGACTAAGCCCCGGGATTGACAACTGGGGGCATCTAGGTGGCTTTCTGGGGGGGGCGCTATTTGCCTGGCTGGCGGCGCCCGATTACCGGGTGGTGGGGGAAGGGCCGCAGTTTGATCTGGACGACCAGATGCCGGCGGGCCGCTACGTGGTGGCGGGGCTGGCTACAGCTATAGTGTTTGGGGCGCTGGCGGCAGTGCGTATTTGGGGTGCAGCCAGCGCGTAGGGCGCTTAGCTGATCTCTTCCAGGAGCCCGGCCCATTCGAGCGGCTCCTGCCAATCCTTCTGATTATCCTCATAGGCCCACCAGGCGGAGAGCACGGCCTGGGAGAAGGCCCAGCCTAAGACGCGTTCGCGATCCAGGCCAAGTTCGTGAACGAAGATATCCACGCGGCGCGCAAGCACAGTCTCAGGCGATGTGAGCCGGCTCATCTGGTGCACGGGGTTGCGAAGACAGGCGCCAACTTCGTAGGCAGGCTCGCCGAGGACACCTTTAGGATCGATGGCCAACCAGGGCTGGCGTTGGGCGGAAAGCACATTGCCGTGGTGGAGATCGCCATGCAGCAGGATGGGCTTATCGGATGATGTGACCAGGAGGCCGTAGAGACTTTCGGCGCGGGCAACGAGATCTTCTGGAAATGGGCCGTGGCCATCCACAAACTGGGCGCGCAGGCGCGCGAAACCCTGGCCCCAATCGGCGACACTGGGGAAGATCGATTGGGCGACTTGAATTTTGGACAGGCGCTGGATGACATCGCACAGGATGGTAGTGGCCTGCCGGTCGTCTTCGATCTGGATGAGCGGACCGCCGGGCTCCAAACGTTCAAGGAGCAGCGCCCCGCGGGCTTCGTCGGCGTCGATTAGTTTGACTGCGCCGCGGCCGTTGAAGGCTCGCAAAGCCATGATCTCGATACTTAATTCTTTGTTAGGGAAACCGAGCTTGAGCACCACCGGGTGGCCGTCGGCCGTGGCGGCTGGTGCGGCGTAGTTGTAGCTGAGCTGGGTGTAGGGTGGCTCAAGGGTAAGCTGCCAATGGGCGGCCAACTCGTCCAACAGTTGGGGAAGCCGAGCTAACCAGTCAGTGCCCCGCTCTAGATGGAGTGTTTTGGTGCGCTCTAAGAAGGCTGGGTTTAGGTCAGTGATGTCAACTCACTTTTTTTGTGGCTTTGGCGTAATCGGGATCTCGCTTTTCGAGGAAGGCCGCAAGGCCCTCCTGATGGTCGCTGCTGAGCCCGGCGATCTCCTGGTTGTGGGCCTCGTAATCAAGGATTTCGTCCAGGTTGGAAAGCACGGCGCGGTTGAAATCGCGTTTCGTGAGGCCGAATGCGCCAATGGGTCCGGCTGCTAATTTGGCGGCCCAGGCCTGGGCGGTTTCAGCCAGTTGCTCGGCGGCTATCACTGCGTTGACTAAGCCCCAATCCAGGGCTTGCGCTGCGCTAATCGGTTCGTTGAAGAAGGCGGCTTGTGTGGCGCGGCCCAGGCCAATCAGCGTGGGCAACATGAGGGAGACGGCTGAATCTGGGGCGAGGCCAATGCCGCCAAAGCCAACCACGAAGCGGGCCTCCTGCGCGGCAATGCGCAGATCGCAGGCCATGACAATGCCGAGGGCGGCACCCGCTGCGGCGCCATTGATGGCGACCAGGACGGGCTTTTCCAAATAGCGGATTTGCTTAATGAGCGGATTGTAGTTTTTGAGCAAGTGGGCGCGGAAGGAAATGTGTTCTCCCCCGCCGAAAGCGCCCACATCCTGACCGGCGCTGAATAGTTTGCCATTGGCCTGGAGGAGCACGCAGCGCACGGCTTCTTCGCGCTTGGCCTCCTTGAGTGCCTCTTGCAGGGCAGCGATGAGGGCATCGTCGAACGCGTTGGCCTTGGGGCGGTTAAGGGTGAGGGCAAGCACACCGCCCTTGAGGGAACGCAGCAAACTATCGTCAGCCATAGAGACCTCCGTGGTCGTTATTCCATTGTATTCAGATGGTTGGGCTGGGGCTATTTAAGTGAGGAGCGAATTGGGTTGTCGGCGCTACGCGCCTCTTCGGAGTGACGAGGATTCAGGCGAGCGGGCCGTAATCGTCGCCGTCGTCATCGGGGTCGTCATCGAAATCAATGGCGAGTTCGATTTCTTCGTCGGGTAAGCGCACCCAGAGCAGAAGCACCTGACCTTCCTCGGTCTCGGTGGCGCGGGCAGCCACAATGGGAGCCTCTTTGTTTAGCCCGTCATCTGATTTAAATTCAAGGGTGATGATTTCGCCGCGCTTCCAGGCTTTATAGCAGCGCTCAACAAGCTCGTCCCCGTTGAAGGTACGCAACTGGGTCAGG
The DNA here is from genome assembly GCA_009391835.1 of Chloroflexota bacterium. Lineage (GTDB taxonomy): Bacteria > Chloroflexota > Anaerolineae > Anaerolineales > UBA11579 > QWJF01. The sequence goes on from QWJF01000001.1 coordinate 52,739, forward strand.
GCCACGTTGAAAAGCGAGGGGCCTTCCAGCACGCCAGTAAGCCAGCCCTCGTCCACCAATTCAAAGGTTGGCGGCGGGCCTTCGATGATTGTGATCTTATCGTCCATTGGTTAGCAGATGTCTCTTACGGGCAAAATATTACCATACCTTCAACGCACAAGTTGCGGCGCGGAGCGCGCAAAACACGGCGGGTATAATGCCGCGGCGCCCATGTATAAACTGATTATTTTGATCGAAAGCGAAGCCATCCGCGAGGAACTGGAACGGCGCTGGCCCGAATTTCTAGCGGTGGCCGAGCAAATGCCGGGCCTGTTGCGCGAGACGACCAGCCGTGTGGATCGCGTGGTGCACGGAGGCTATGGCGCCCAACTGGTGCACGAGTTATTTTTTGAATCCCTAAAAGCCGCGGCTGAAGCGATGGGTTCTCCCGAGGGAGAACGCGCTGGCCAGTTGTTGCAGGAGATCAGCGGGGGCAAAGTGAGCCTGCTGCTGGCGGACCACACCCAAGACGAATTAAGTAATATCCGCCGCCATTCGCAAGCCAGCGACGATATTCCACCGGGGGACCGCGCATGAGAAAATTCGTCCCGATTGCGCTGAAGACACCAGAGGGCGCATGGCGAAAATGGGCGTTGGCTCTTGGGGTGCCGCTGGCGCTGGCCCTAGGAGTTCTTTTGTATCTGTATTTCGGGCCGCGCAGCAGTTCAGGACGCTGGGCCTACTTCCGGGCTTTGCTGCTGGATCGGGCGACCTTTGAGAAATTTACAATCCAGCCGGGCAGCCGCTGCGACGATGCACCGTTTGCCTTTCCGACCGCCGGAGCCGTAATTGGATTGTGGGACCAATCGTATCGGCCTGGGCACAGGCATTCAGGGTTGGATATTTTTCCGGGCACCTAACGGGGCCAGACGCCAGTCTATGCAGCCTATTCGGGTTATCTGAGCCGATTGCCGGATTGGACCGCGACCGTGATCATCCGCATTCCAGAGGATCCACTGTACTCACGACGCCAAATTTGGACCTATTACACACATATGGCGGACCAGCAGGGTGAAAGTTTTATCTCGGAAAATTTCCCCTCAGGCACTTTTGGGGTGTATGTGGAGGAAGGCACTTTTCTGGGCTACATAGGCAATTACTCCGGAGACGTGAACAACCCAACCGGATTGCATTTGCATTTTTCAGTGGTGAAAGATGATGGGGACGGGGATTTTTTGAATGAGCTGGATATTCGCAACACGCGCGACCCGACTCCTTACTTCAACATGGCAGTGAACCACAATATCAATCCGAATGAGATTCCGCTTTGCCAGGAAGAGATTACGCTGGCGGATTGGGCATTGGTGGCAGATGGCGGCTGAGTTGCACGAGCGCGTGGCGCTGGTGATCGGGGCGGGATCGCCTCTGGGCGAAGCGGCGGCGAAGGCGCTGGCCGCCGCGGGGTCGCGAGTCGCGGTTTGCGATTGGTCGCCGGATGCGGCCGAACGAGTGGCGAACGGATTAGGCGAAGCTGGGGGCCATGCAATGGCGGTGGCCGCGGATGCCTCCAAGAAGCTGGCGTTGCAGAGTGCCATCCAGGCCGTGTTGGAGCGCTGGGAGCGAATTGACGTGCTGGTAAACGCCAGCGCGGTGCAGCCGCTAGCGGCCTTGCTGGATATGGACGAATGGGATTGGCACCGGGCGCTGGATCTCAACCTGGGGGCCGCATTTATGGCTACGCAATCCGTGGGGCGGGTGATGCGCGAGCTAGGCGGCGGGCTGATCGTGTTCCTGGTGGATGCGAGCGTGAAAGCCATTGATTCACCGGCCTACATGGCAGCAGCCGGCGGGGTGCGTGCGCTTTGTGAGGCCGTGCAGCGCGAGTTGGCTAACGCCGAAATTGTGGTTGAATTGCTGGAAATTGAAGGCGGCGCCGACGAAGTTGGCAAGCGGCTAACGAACCTGACGAGCGGGCTGGAATAGGCCTCGGTCGAATTGGAGCGAGACTGATGACGGAAACATTGATCCTGACGGAGATCGAAGACGGTGTGGCGTTGGTGCGGCTGAACCGGCCAAAAGCGATGCACGCATTGAACACAGCGCTGATAGTGGCATTGATGGATGCATTGGATGTGCTGGACAAAGATGATGACGTGGGGGCGATTGTGCTGACCGGGGACGTGCGGGCCTTCGCGGCAGGCGCGGATATTAAAGAGATGCAGGATGCTTCCGCGGTGGAGATGCTGCAAAAAGATCACATTGCGCCTTTTGACCGCATCCGCAAGATTGGCAAGCCAGTGATCGCGGCGGTGTCGGGCTGGTGCCTGGGGGGCGGAAACGAGCTGGCGATGTCCTGCGACATTATCGTGGCTTCTGAGAGCGCTAAATTTGGGCAACCCGAGATCAATTTGGGCGTAATGCCCGGAGCCGGGGGTACGCAGCGCCTGACGCGGGCCGTGGGCAAAGCGGTGGCGATGGAAATGGTCCTGAACAACCGTACGCTAAGCGCCGACGAGGCGCTGCATTATGGGTTGGTAAACCGAGTGGTGCCGGTGGAACGATACTTAGAAGAAGCACGCGCCCTGGCCAAAGAGATTGCCACACGTGCGCCACTGGCGATCCGGGCGGGCAAGAAAGCGGTGAACCGGGCGCTTGAAACCCATCTAGCCGACGGGATAACTGAAGAACGGCAGTCCTTTTATTCCTTGTTCTCCACGGATGATCAGAATGAGGGCATGAAAGCCTTCGCGGAGAAACGCAAGGCGAAATGGAAAGGGAAATAAGGGGACAGTTGGACAAAGCGAAAGCGATTTTCATGGAGCTCAAGCGTATCGGGCTCCTTTTGCAAACAGACCGGCATTTCCCGAATGTGACGGAGATGGTGGTGGGGGAAGCGGTGAGCGGTTCGTGGTGGGGGCATTCTAAAGGCAAGCAAATCTACGAGACATTGAACACCTTGTTTGGGCGCGAGGATGTGTTAGTGGTGAAGCTGCTTTCGGGTAAAGTGACCCTGGTGCACAAGGCGCTCTGGCCGGCATTGCTAGCTGTGGCCAGGGAGCGGAACAGATGGCAAATGGAAGGGCTGAACGAGGTGGCGAGCGGCCTACTAGCTAAGCTGGATCGGGACGAGGAGTTAGAAACGGATTGGTTGGCAACGGTGGGGGGTTTTGAATCCAAAGTGCTGCGGGAAGCAGTGAATGAACTCGAGAAGCGACTATTGATTTACAGCGAACAATTTCATACGGACCGTGGCAAGCACGCCAAGCGACTGAAGAGCTGGGCGTGCTGGGTGGACCACGCGACACTTGAGGTGGGGGCGCTGGCGGCCAGTGACGCGCAGCAGCAGTTGATGGGCAGAGTGGCTGAGATTAACCGCAAGTTCGGGGCGAGGGCGCGGCTGCCGTGGGGCAGGGGCTAGGGCTATTCCTTACCGCGACGGCCGTTGTCCTCGTTGATCGAGACCCAGGCGGCCATTTCGCCGATCTCAAAGTGCTCGTCCTCGGTCCATTGGCGCAGCGATGGGTAGCCGCGATCAAAGTGGGAACTGGAGTCGCCAGTGAGCTGTTCTTTTAGCATCTCGCGGATGCCCTGGATGCGGGTTTGCCAGCGCTTCATATTCTCGGGAGTGAGGTCCACCCAGCCGCCATGCGCGTTCTCGGATTTGATCACCGGACCGCGCAGCATGCGCTTGCCATCCGGGAGCAGAATAGGCAGGCCGACGGAGATGATTTGGCGGCGAAGCTTGCCATTGTTGGTGAGCAGCTTCATGATCTTGCCGGCCATCTGGTCGGGCTTGTCTTTGAGGGGTTTATCCAGCGTTTCGTAGACTTGCTTGAGGAGGAAAGCTTCGTAGAGCAACTTGGACATGCGCGGCGGGCCGAGAATTTCAAAGGCCACTGATTCGCCGTGGCGATCACTGAGTTGCTTCAGCCGGCTCAATGCAGCTTCGCGCAGGGTGCCGGCGCGGAAGGTGGGGCCCATGACGGCGCCATCCAGAGCGCTGATAATGTCTTTGCCCGTGTTGCCCCCGAGAATCTCATCAACCACGTTGCGGGCGATCTCTTCGGGCGTGACAAATTCCATCTGTCCGAGAGCGGTAATCGCGGCAAAATCACCGGCGGCGAAAAGGCCGTTTTCGCCCGTGTTAATGTAGACCGCTTCAAGCACCTTGCCGGTGCGCTTGCCGAACTCGCCCTGAGGAGCCAGGCTGCCTGCTTCTTTGATGTAGACAGCGTCTTCAGGACTGCAATCGTACAATTCAAAATCTTTGCCGTTGCGGCGGATTGGCCCGTAGCCGATTTCTTTCCAGGCGATAAGGGCGCTGGGCTTTATCTCCTTGACGATCTTGGGGCCGCCGGGTGTGCGCGCCATAAGGAAAGTGAGCAAAGTCTGCGCGCCAGCCAGGGCCGCCTTGGACATCAATACGCGCGAGGGCTTTTCCTCCCCGTGGGTGTAGGGAATGTTGAGGCCCATACCACCCGTTCCGCTGGTGCCTACCTTGATGTAGGCCTGCGTGCCGGCGCGTTGCAGCGCCTCGTGAAGGATCTGAATATGGCGAACAAGCTGGGGGATGTATAAGGATGCCAGCAGGTTTTCAACTTCTTCCTGCCAAGGAGTTTCCTTGTTGCCCTCGGCAATCAAGCCGCGCATCTTGTTGGCCGAGGCAAAAACGTTTTGATAGGCAACGGCGGTGGAGGTGTTGATGCAATCAATCACGATATCAGCTGCAGGGCTCTTGAAGCTTTTGGCTTTGCCCAGGATGAGCTGGCTAAGCAGGGACGAGGTGAGGATATCTTCGTCCATCTCACCAATTACGTCAGCGAGAAGGCGCTGGCGTTTTTCCGGGTCTGCAAGCACGCCGGGGCGCGGGAAGCCATTTTCGTCGTTTTGCCATTCGGCGCGCAGGAAGATATCTCCCCACACGGGGATGAACTTGGTTTTGCTTTTGGGGAACGCGGATTTGAGGTTAGCAACAGCCTGTTCGGCCTCGCCTTTGTGGAGCGAGGCAACGATGAGGCTTGCCGGATCATGGGCCATCATTGTGCGACAAACGGCGCTGCCCACCAAGCCAAATCCGCCCAGCACCAAGGCATTTTTCCCGCGTATATCCATTCACACTCTCCATCTCAGGGGTTTTCTTTGCAAGAGAGCTAAGCATACCGCAATCGGCTGGGGCTAGCAATCCGACAAAAAACGCCCGGATCACTCCGGGCGTTTTTTGATTAGCTTGCACTGAGGCTGGCGCGCCGCCAGGGTGGGGTGCGCCCTGGAAAAAAGAGACGGAAGGTCTTGGCGATCAGATCAATGCTTGCGACGACAAGCACCACCCAGATGGAGCCCCTGGCAATCATATCTACGATGGGAAGATCGAGGATCGTGGCTTCCGTGATGATGCGGTAGAGCAGATAGATGCTCGCTGCAGAGAGGACGACCTCACCAGCGCGCGTCCAGGTTTGCCAGTGGCTGCGTACGAGTACGATGGTCTTGAGGGCCAGTTCGCTTGCCCATAGAATGCTAAGCAAGGGCACAAAGGTTTTGAAATCGTCGGAGATACGCGTGAGGAAGGTGGGTTGGCCAACGTGGATCACAGGGATGCCGATGTTGTCCAGAAAGGCGTTGAAGACGACGAGGGCCGCGGCGGTGAAGAAGACCTCAACGATCATTTCACCGCGCTTGATGCGCTCGGGGTCTTTGACTGCGGGAAGCTTGAGCGGATCCCACTCCTTTTCCTCAGCGAGATCCTTTTCAAGGACGCTGGTGCGTTCCAAGGCGAAAAAGACAGCGGTGATGATACCCAGCGTGTAGAGCAGAGTGTGGCTGTAGCTTTCAAAGAAGCTTATGATCTGCTGCCAGATGCTGCCGCCCTGGATGCCACCGATCAATATGCCGAGAGCATAAAGAGCAGTCATAAGGCCCCAGACAATCTTCACAACCGACGTGTAGATTGGGAAGAGTTGAGGGCCAATCAGGTAGCGCGAGGGGCGGTAGGAGGTGGCAATCTTTTCAGGATGGCCAAATTCTTTGAGGCGGGCGGCGATCTTCTGCTCGTCGGCCTTCTTGTCGGGGTCGAGGCCGTGCTCTTCGAGCATGTCGTGCAGGGCGGAGCGAAGCTCCATCTGCACATCGTCGCGGCCGGCTCGCGGCAAGTGGTTGCCCACCTCGAATACATATCGGTCAATTAAATTGTTTTCACTCATTCTTTTCTCCATTAGTTATAAGATGTCGTTGATGGCCTTGGAAATGCTTTGCCATTCGTCGCCCAAATCCTTGAGCGCCTTTTGGCCAAGATCGCTGATGCGGTAGTAGCGGCGGGGGCGCGCCTCGTCGATAACGCGCCATTCGCTATCTAGAAACCCCTGCGATTCAAGGCGGCGCAGTAGCGGATAGAGGGTGCCCTCATTGATGTCTAAGCCGGCATCAGCCAGGTCCTGCTTCAGGAAATAGCCATAGGCTTCCTGCTGCAGGCGACTGAGCACAGCGAGGACCAACGCACCGCGCCGCAGCTCCATGCGCAGGTTTTCAGCCAATTCGGGGTAATCATTTTTTGTTACTATGTCCGACACTATACCATGTGCTACACAGTAATGTCAAGGGAAAGTAAATTCGCGTTGTATCGCCCAGTCGGGACGGAGAGTAGAATAATCGAATGCCAACACTGGAAGCCGCGCGCTGATGTTTCCGCGCATTCCGTCTTACCTCCCAACCACGCTTCCGGATCTGCTTACAACAGTCCGGGTGCGACTACTGTTCCTGTGGCGCAGGTTGCTGCCGCCGCCGGACCGCGAGCGCCGCGCCGAAGTGCAACTGCAATTGCGGGATGCCTCCGAGCCGGATTTTGATTACTTTGTGATGGTGCTGCTCTCGTGTACGATTGCAACCCTTGGGCTGCTGATCGACTCAGCGGCAACCATCATTGGGGCGATGCTGGTGGCGCCGCTGATGTCGCCGATTTTGGGTTTGGGACTGGCATCGATTCGGGGGGATACGATCCTGCTGCGCAATGCGGCGGCGGCTCTGATTCGAGGGGCGCTGCTGGCAGTGGCGCTATCGGTAGTGATCACCTGGGTCAATTCCAAGCTACCCTTCATCAGTTTGCAGGAGCTGCCGCTTGAAATCGTGGCGCGCACGCGGCCCAGCCCGATTGATCTGGGAGTGGCGGTGGCGGGTGGGCTGGCGGCAACGTTTGCGCTCGTGCAACCCAATCTTTCGGCAGCGCTGCCCGGCGTGGCGATTGCCACGGCCTTGATGCCACCGCTGTGTACGATCGGAATTGGGCTGGCGTTGGGCGATTGGGAGGTAGCTTCAGGGGCGACGCTGCTCTTTATCACCAACGCAGTGACCATCGCCGCCTCGGCGATTGCGCTGTTCTTTGCGATGGGGTTTAGCCCGCGGCGTAAAGAAGGCGAAGGGCTGCTGCCGCACAGCCTAGTGATTTCTGCGATCCTGACCGCGGTCCTGCTGGCCCCGCTAGGCTACCAGAGCTATCAGTTTGTGCAGCAAGCGCAGCGCAGCGCGCTGATTAACGACGTGCTGCGCGAGGAAGTGGCCAAAATTGCAGACGTGGAACTGGTGAGCGTGAGTTCGAATCAGGTGGGGGACACGCTGGAGATCGAAATGACGGTACGTACGATCGAGCCGCTAAACTACCAAGACAGCGTGGCGCTGCGCGAGGCAATTGACGTTCAGTTGCAGCAGCCGGTGCAGCTGCGTATTAATCAGGTATTCGCCGCGCGGTTGGACCCGCGCATCCCGCCCACCCAAACGCCGACGCCGCAGCTCTCGATCACGCCCACGCTGACGCCAACCAGCACGGCAACGTCCGCCCCTACACTGACCGCCAGCTCGACGGCTACGGCCTCCCCAACACCTACACCTGCGCTGGCAGTGCTCTCGAATACATATGGGCAGGCCAGCATCAGCCTGCGGCAATCGCCCGGAGGGCCAACGATTGGCTACCTGAGCCGGGGGGCCATCTTGACGGTGCTTTACGGCTATGAGATTGTGGATGGTTGGGTGTGGATCGAAGTGCAGGATGCGGGCGGGCGGATCGGTTGGATCCCGCAGTTTTACACAGAACTGCTGGTGGCGCCCGCTACCGCCACGGCAACAGTTGCCCAATGAATTAGAGAACCAAATCAGGTCGCATATTCCTGCTTTCGCTCCACCCCTTCTGAATGACGATTAATTTCGGGTTTGGAGCGTTTATCTGAGTCCAACAACTTTCTAACGCTTTTCTAGCACTTGCCATAGGGGCCTTCCTATATAATCGCACTATTACTCCTGCGCGAGTAACGAAGGCAGGTAATAGCTATGATGCGATTTGATCGTTTTACAGAACGTGCCCAGGAGGCCGCGCAGCGCGCAGCCGAGATTATTCAACGTTACGGGCACAACCAAATAGATACAGAACATATTTTGCTGGCGTTGATCGAACAGCCTGAGGGCGTGATCGGCCAGTTGCTTGAGATTCTCAAGGTGGATGCCGACAACCTCAAGGAGCGGCTCGATTACATCCTGCGCACCAGCCCGAAAGCGAACATCTTCGGCGGCGGCGCGGGACAGATCTTTATTACCCCGCGGGTCAAACGAATCATTGACCTGGCGAATGAAGAAGCCAACCGGCTCAAAGACGAATACATTTCCACCGAGCACATTTTCCTGGCGATCCTGAGCGAGCGCAGTACTCCTGCAGCGCGCCTCCTGGACGGCGCGGGCATTACCCGCGAGCGGGTATATGACTCTGTGCAGCAATTGCGCGGCGGCCAGCGTGTCACCGACCCACAAGCTGAGACGCGTTACCGTACGCTCGAAAAATACTCTCGAGACCTTACCCAAATGGCGCGCGAGGGCAAGCTGGACCCGGTGATCGGACGCGACACGGAAATTTTGCGGGTCATCCAATTGCTGTCACGGCGCACCAAGAACAACCCGGTGTTGATCGGTGAGGCGGGCGTAGGGAAAACCGCGATCGTGGAGGGCTTGGCCCAAAAGATCGCTACCAACGACATCCCTGAAATCCTTAGTGGGAAGAAAGTGATATCGCTGGATCTGGGCGCCATGATCGCTGGCTCGCGTTTCCGCGGCGAATTTGAAGAGCGGCTCAAGGCCGCGCTGGAAGAAATCGAGCGCGCTGAGGGCGAGATCATCCTCTTTATTGACGAGCTGCATACCGTGGTGGGGGCCGGCGCGGCGCAGGGCGCGATGGACGCTTCAAACATGCTGAAGCCGGCGTTGTCACGCGGTGAACTGCACGCCATCGGTGCCACCACGTTGGACGAATACCACAAGCATATTGAGAAGGACGCGGCTTTGGAACGACGTTTCGCGCCCGTGTACGTGGAAGAGCCCAACGTGGAAGATTCGATCCAGATGCTTTTCGGGCTGCGCGACCGCTACGAAGCGCACCACAATGTGAGCTTCTCGGATGAGTCGCTGGTTGAAGCCGTGAAGCTTTCCCACCGTTATGTGACCGACCGGCACTTGCCGGATAAGGCGATTGACCTGATGGACGAAGCGGCTGCCAAACTGCGCGTGGCACTCTATTCGCTGCCGGACGATTTAAAAGTAATGAAAACCGAATTGGATCGACTGCAAGCCGAAGAAGAGCAGGCCGGCATTGAACGCAATTACGAGCGGGCGGCCGAGAAGAAATCGGAGCGTCTGCGCTTGAAAGAAGAATTCGACGAGAAGCGCGCCAAATGGGAAGGCGAGCACGAGCTGGATGAAGTAGTGGATGTGAACGACATTGCAGAAGTCATCGCGATGTGGACCGGTATCCCAGTAAGCCAGATGATGGAAACAGAGGCCGAAAAGCTCCTGCAGATGGAAGACCGGCTGCACGAGCGCCTGGTTGGCCAGGATGAGGCCATCGCGGCGATCTCCGACGCCATCCGTCGAGCGCGCTCGGGTTTGAAAGATCCGAAACGGCCGATTGGATCCTTTGTATTTATCGGGCCCTCAGGCGTGGGCAAGACTGAGCTGGCCAAAGCGCTGGCAGAGTTCATGTTCGACGATGAGGATGCGCTGGTGCGCATTGATATGTCCGAGTATCGCGAGCAGCACACGACGGCGCGGCTGTTTGGCGCCCCTCCGGGATACGTGGGCTATGAGGAAGGTGGCCAGCTTACCGAGGCTGTGCGCCGCCGTCCTTACCGCGTGATCCTGTTCGACGAGATCGAAAAGGCGCATCCTGATGTTTGGAACGCCCTGCTGCAAATCCTGGACGATGGCCGCCTGACCGATGGCCAGGGCCGCACCGTGGATTTCCGCAATACAGTGCTGATCATGACTAGCAACCTGGGCACGGAGTTTGTGCGCAAATCTGGCTCCCTGGGCTTTTTGGTGGACAAGGGCGACGACGAGGACCGTGCCGCGCACCAGAAGATCGAAAAAGCGCTCAAGGATACCTTCCGGCCGGAATTCCTCAACCGCATTGACGAGATCATTACCTTCTCGCCGCTTTCGGTAGACGACATGAAAGAAATCGTGGACCTGCAGATGCAGGAAGTTTCCGACCGAGTCTCCGAGCAGGGCCTGACGGTGGAATTGACCCCGGCGGCGCGCTCTTGGCTGGCAGAAGAGGGTTACGATGCGGCCTTTGGAGCACGACCATTGAAACGGGCCTTGCAGAAACACGTGGAAAGCCCGCTTTCTAAGCAGTTGCTTGCCGGCGATTTCAAAGACGGGAATACCGTGATCGTGGATGTGGATGAAGCCGGCGAGAATATCGTTTTCAAGAGCGGGAAATCATCCCCAGTGAAAACAGACAAGAATGCCGAGGTAGATGCGTAAGCTTCTACTCGAAATCGATAGAGAAAGCGCCCGATCCAATCGGGCGCTTTTTGATTCTTTCGCCCTTGCACTGCATACTGCGCAACTATGTATGCAGCGCGAGTTCAGCCGCGGTCGATTTCGGCCTTGACGGCACGGTAGAGATTTTCGGCTTTGAGTTCCTGGAGGGTATAGCAGGGAGCTTTGAGGTGCTCAGCGAGAGCGTTGGCGAGGCCCTGATCAAAGGCGGCGTGCTCCATGTTGATCACCACGCTGCGAATTTCCTGGTCGGCAATCTGGTCGGCAAGCAGGTGGGCCTCTTCCTGGGGGGCGACATCATTAATGGCAACATTGCCAGCGCCGTCGGTCAGCAGGATCATGAGCGGCATTACTTCGGGGTGCAAACGTTTCTCGCGGCCGATGACTTCGTTGGCAAGGAATAAACCAGCCGAGAGCGGGGTCTTGCCCCCCACAGGGATATCCCCCAGGGCGCGCTGGGCGAGTTGTACGGAATTGGTGGGAGACAAAATGAGGTTGGCGCGATCCTTTTGGAAGACGACCAGGCCCACGCGATCGCGGCGCTGGTAGGCATCGGTGAGCAAAGAGAGGATGGCGCCCTTGGTGGCGGCCATGCGCTCCGCCACGGCCATGGACCAGGAGGCATCCACCACGAAAAGCACCAGATTGGCGGCGCGGCGGACGCGCACCTTGCGCTGGAGATCCTGCTTTTCGATGGCGAAGGCGACATCTTTGCGTTGCTCAGCGCGGTTCACCTGATGGGGCGCGGCGGCGCGTAGGGTGGCGTCGAAGGCGATATCGCGATCCTGAGCGCGGGCGGGCCGAGCCTGGATATAGCGGCCGCGTTTGCGATCCGTGCGGGTGCGCGAGCGCCGGCCGCTCTGCCGGCGGGTGATCTTATCGAGCGGATTATCAATTTTGCGGGGAGCGAATTCTTCGGTGGGGTTGACCTGCTGGCCGCCATCCCACCAACGGGCATCACCGGATTCAAAGACTTCTTGCGGGCTTGGCTCTACCGGCCCATTCTGTTCCTGCGTCTCACTGATGCGCGGATTTAGGTCGTCTTTTTTTTTACGGGCTCCGGCTCGTCACCGGCTTCGGGGCTGGGCTCGGCTTCGCCCTGGGTGGCGGCCTGGCCCTGGAGTTCGGAAATGCGCTCCTCGAGTTCAGTGACCGTGACCTCAGCCTGGTTGAAAGGGCCGCGCTTGATGCGGTGGGCGAGGGCCAGTTCTGCGGCGATGGCAATATCCAGATCGCTAATTTGCTTGCGGCCATCGAAAGCTGCCTGGGCGCGCGCCGCCTTAAGGATGACCAGATCGCCGCGATGGCCGTCCACGTGCAGGGACGAGGTAAGCGCGGCTATGGAAATGAGATCGCGTGAGGTGTAGCTGATTTTCTCGATGAGTTCCCGGGCGGCCATGATCTTCTCGGCCAGTTCCTCTTCTTTGGGGAACCACTCCTTATAAAAGGCTTCTGCGTCGGCTTCAAAGGCCAAATTGCGCTCCATGATCTGGACGCGTTGGCGCGAATCGCGGATGCCGCGAATTTCCACAGCGAGCGCGAAGCGATCGAGAAGCTGCGGGCGAAGGTCGCCCTCTTCGGGGTTCATGGTGCCGATAAGAATGAAGCGGGCGGGGTGGGTGAAGGAAATGCCCTCCCGTTCGACAATGTTAATGCCCATCGCGGCGGAATCGAGCAGGAGGTCTACGACGTGATCGTCGAGGAGATTGACCTCGTCAATGTAGAGCAGGCCTCGGTTGGCGCCAGCGAGGACGCCGGGATCAAAATGGCGTTCTCCCTTTTTGATGGCGCGTTCGATATCCAGGGTGCCGACCACGCGATCTTCGGTGGCGCTGACGGGGAGATCGACAAAGCTGATCTTGCGCTTGGCAATATCCAGCTTGCCATTTGCTGCTTGCCGCTCACGGACCCAATCGGACCAGGTCTCGGGGGCGTTCGGGTCGTCGTTGAAGGGCGATTCAGCGAAAACTTCAATCTCGGGGAGCAGGGCTGCTAGGGCGCGGGCGGCTGTGGATTTGGCAGTGCCGCGCTCGCCGCGGATGAGCACCCCGCCGATGCGCTGATCGATGGCGTTAAGGGTCAGCGCCCGCTTCATGCGTTCCTGCCCAACGATGGCTGTAAAGGGATAAATGGCCTGCATTAGAAATCGATTATGTATGAATTTTCTCGAACGAGGGGCAATCTTATCACATAGGTTGTCAAGTGCCTCCTAAGACCTTATAATACACGCCATCTTATTGACTGGAGTTACAAACTATATGGAGCAAAACGATCCCCCAATGAATGGGGAGGAGGCCGCGGAGAAGCAAGAGGAACCAAAGAACCAAAACACCGGCCTTTCAATGGAAGACCTGCTTAACATGGGGGACTTGAACCTTGATATGCCAAAACAGGGCGAGGTTCGTACTGGCACAATCGCGAGCATTAGCGACAACGAAATACTGGTAAGCATTGGTGCAAAATCTGAAGGGTTGATTCCCTCCAGAGAGCTAGACCAGATGAGCGACGAAGAACGCGCCGGGTTGAAACTCGGTGACGATATTGAAGTCTACGTCGTAAGCCCCGAAAGCCAACGCGGAACCGTGCTGCTTTCTTATACGCGCTCGCTTGAAGAGGGCGATTGGGAAGAAGCCGAGAATCTGTTGAAATCCAAGGACCCTTACGAAGGCACTGTGGATGGCTTCAACAAGGGTGGCCTGATCGTGCGCCTTGGACGTCTGCGCGGCTTCGTGCCAGCATCGCAGGTGAGCCAGGCGCGCCGTATGCGCTACCAGGGCGATACGCCTGAACAGCGCTGGGGTGAAATGAAGGGCGAACCTTTGGTTGCGCGCGTAATTGAGGTGGATCGCGAACGCCGGCGATTGATCCTGTCTGAGCGAGCCGCATCGCAGGAATCGCGCGAGGCGATGAAAGACAAACTACTGGAAGAACTGGGCGTTGGCGAGACCCGAACAGGCCGCGTAACCAGCCTGGCGGATTTTGGCGCTTTCGTGAATATCAACGGCGCAGACGGCCTCGTTCACCTTTCCGAACTTTCCTGGGAACGCGTGGACCACCCGAGCGAAATGCTGGCTGTAGGTGACGAAGTTAAAGTTAAAGTGATCAGCGTGGATTACGACCGCAAACGCATCGGACTCTCACTGCGACAATTGCAAAATGATCCCTGGGAAGATCACATCCACGAATACAAAGTGGGTCAATTGGTGGAGGGCTCGGTCACGCGGCTGGTGAAATTCGGTGCCTTCGCACGCATTGACGAACACATCGAAGGCTTGATCCACATCTCCGAGTTGAGCGAAGATCGCATTGAGCATCCGAAAGAGGTGGTCAATGAAGGTGATACGCTGGCCTTGCGGATTATTAAGATCGAGGCGGAGCGTCGCCGTATCGGGCTGAGCCTGCGTAAAGTGGACTCTGCTGAATTCAGCGACATGGATTTTGACATGGCGCTGGCCGAGATTGATGAAGACGGCGAGCCAAAGGATGATCCCGGGGCCGAGTTAAAAGAAGCCCTGGGCCTCACCGATGAGGCAGTAGATACAGCTGAAGATGACGATACCGAAGCGATGGCTGAAGCAGATGAGACGCCGATGGCCGAAGACAAGCCTGAAGTCGAGCTGGAAGCTGATGAGGATGAGTTTGACGACGATTCCGAAGATGACGACACCGAAGACGACGATTCCGAAATAATGGCCGAAGACGAGCCTGAAGCCGAGATGGATGCTGAAGCGGCGGCCGCCGCTGATGTCGAAGTTGATGATGAGGATGATTCTGACGACGATTCCGAAGACGACACTGACGACTCCGGCGAAGAATCTGAGGATGACGAAGAGTCAGATGCCGAGATGATGGAAGCGCAGGCCGAGGCTGAATCGGAAGACTAAATACAAGATCGCTGAAAAAGTCCTGCCATTTGGCAGGACTTTTTTTGTTTAAGGCTACAGCTTGACTGCACGAAATCAAAATTTGGTAGAATTCCGGTCTGATGGTCAAACAATCCAGCAAACGGCGGGAACGCCCCTAGGAGACTGACCGTGGCCGGTATGGAACGACTCACCCAACGTGCCCGGCGTGTTCTCAGCCTCGCTCACCACGAAGCCGAGCGCCTGCGCCATAACTATATTGGGACCGAGCATCTGCTGCTCGGCCTGATACGTGAAGAAGGCGGCGTGGCGGCGCGCGTGTTGCGCGAGCTGGGCCTGGAATCTGAACGGGTGGAAGAAATTGTTGAGCGGCTGACTGGTGCGGGGCAACACAAGAGCGGCAAGATTGATCTTTCTCCGGGCACCCAACAGGTGCTGGAATATGCATTTGAAGAAGCCCGCAGATTGGGCAACCATTATGTGAGCACCGAGCATTTGCTCCTGGGGCTGGTGCGCTATGGCGAGGGCATCGCGCTGAACGTGCTCCGCAAGCTGGGCGTGACACCCGAACAAATTCGCCGGCAGACACGCCGCGTGCTGCAGGAAAGCAGCGCACCGCGACGCAGCTCGGCGGAACGTAGCACCACGCGGCGCGAGTCGCGCTCCGGCAAAACGCCGATGATTGATCAATTGGCGGTGGATTTGACGGGGTTGGCCGAGGACGAAAAACTGGACACAGTGGTGGGGCGCGAGATGGAGATCGAGCGGGTGATCCAGATCCTGGCGCGGCGCACCAAGAACAACCCGGCGCTGATCGGCGAACCGGGCGTGGGCAAGACTGCCATTGTGGAAGGATTGGCGCAGCGCATCAGCGACGGCGACGTGCCCGCGCCACTGCTCGGCAAACGAGTGCTGCAATTGGATGTTGGCTCACTGGTGGCGGGCACGATGTATCGTGGCCAATTCGAGGAACGGCTCAAGAAGGTAATTGATGAGCTAAAGGCTTCGGAAGCGATCCTGTTTATTGATGAAGCCCATATGCTGGTTGGGGCCGGCGCGGCGGGTTCCTCTGTGGATGCGGCCAATATTTTAAAGCCGGCGCTCTCGCGCGGTGAATTGCAAGTGATCGGAGCAACCACGCTGGACGAATATCGCAAATATATTGAGAGCGATTCTGCGCTTGAGAGGCGCTTCCAGCCGGTGATCGTGAACGAACCCACCGTGGAAGAAACGATTGCCATTTTACAAGGCGTGCGCCCGGCCTACGAGGAGCATCACCGGCTGCGCATTTCCGATGAGGCGCTGGAAGCGGCCGCGCGGCTCTCGGCGCGCTATGTGACCGAACGCTTCCTGCCAGACAAAGCGATTGACCTGATTGACGAATCGGCTTCGCGCGTGCGTATGTACAAAAGCCCGGCGGCCAAGGAAGCCAAAGCCATCACGGAGCAACTCAAAACATTAAGACGCGATCGCTTTGAGGCTGAGGGAGATGGCCGCGAAGAAGAAAGCGAAACGATGCAGCTCGAGGAGAGCGAGCTTGAGGGGCAGCTCGAAACGCTGCGCACCAGTTGGGATCGGGATACGAGCCCGATTGTCTCTGTTGAAGATATTGCTGAGCTCATTTCCATGTGGACGGGCGTGCCGGTGATGCAGATCGCCGAAGCGGAATCCGAGCGATTGCTGCGCATGGAAGAAGAACTGCACAAGCACATCGTGGGACAGGACGAACCGATCGAGGCGATTTCCAAGGCGGTGCGGCGAGCGCGGGCCGGGCTCAAAGACCCGAAGCGCCCGATTGGTTCCTTTATTTTCTTGGGTCCAACTGGTGTGGGCAAGACAGAACTGACCAAGGCACTGGCGCGCTTCCTGTTTGGCAGCGAAGAAGCGTTGATCCAGTTGGATATGTCTGAATTTATGGAGCGGCACTCGGTGAGCCGTTTGGTGGGCGCGCCTCCCGGCTATGTGGGCTATGAGGATGCAGGGCAGCTAACTGAAGCGCTGCGCCGCCGCCCCTATTCGATTGTTGTCTTTGATGAGGTGGAGAAGGCACACCCCGAAGCGCACAATATGCTGCTCCAGATCATGGAAGAGGGGCAGCTTTCGGATGCGCGCGGCCGCAAGGTAGATTTCCGCAACGCATTGATCGTGATGACCTCCAACGTGGGTGCAGACGTGATCATGCGCAAGACCGAAATCGGCTTCAATCTCAAGGCCGACGAAGAACTAGAGGAGCAGGTGGCCTACAAGGACATGCGCAAGAAGCTGACTAGTGCGTTGAAGCGTGTCTTCCGGCCGGAATTTATCAACCGGGTGGATTCGGTGATCGTGTTCCGGGCGCTAAACCAGAAAGACCTGCATAAGATCGTGGACCTCGAACTGGAAAAGGTTTCCGCCCGGGTGGAGGATAGCGGCCTGGTGCTGGAACCGACCAAAGAAGCAATCCAGTTGCTTTCCGAACTGGGCTACGATCGCGAGTTTGGGGCGCGGCCGCTCAAGCGGGTCATCCGCCAGCATATTGAGGACCCGCTCTCCGAATCGCTGCTGAGCGGCGAATTTGGCGAGGGCGATACGGTGATTATTGACGCCGAAGTGGGCGAGGAGCAACCCGCGATTGTGCTGCGCAAAGGCAAACGCAAGAAGAAGAAAACGCCACCGGCTGAGACCGTGGCGGCTAGCTAGCAACGCGAATTTTGAGAGTGCCCAGTCGGGCGCTCTTTTTTGCTCTGATTTCGATTGCCAGCGCTTGTGCTGGATTCATGGCAGTATTAACTCGACCT
Organism: Chloroflexota bacterium; assembly: GCA_009391835.1. Classification (GTDB taxonomy): domain Bacteria; phylum Chloroflexota; class Anaerolineae; order Anaerolineales; family UBA11579; genus QWJF01. The sequence goes on from QWJF01000001.1 coordinate 70,167, forward strand.
GCTAAAATCAGCCCTACAAAACCTAATTCGAAGTGAGGATTCATGAGCGTTAGTCGAGAGCGTCGAAATGAGATGAAGGAGCGCAAGCGCTCCAAAGAGCAGCGCACTAAACTTTTTTGGACTCTTGGGTGGATCGCCCTGGTTGCACTGGTGGGCTACATGGTGTGGATATCTCTGCGCCCTGCCGAAGGAACAGCTGTCCCGTTGGAGGTAGCCGAGCACATTGAGGAGGGCACTGATCCGGGCGAATATAGCAGCAACCCGCCCACTTCCGGGCAGCACTATGGACGTCCGCTGCCGGCCGGTTTCTACGAGGAGAGCGACCTGGAGGCCTGGGCACCCTATCCGCTGGGCTACGCAGTGCACAGCCTGGAGCATGGCTACATCGTCTTTTGGTACAACTGCGATCTACTTTCTTCCAGCGAGTGCGATACGCTGAAGACGAAGATCGGCGATTATATGAACAGATCGCTGGTGCCCAAACTGATCGCCTATCCCTTGAGCGGTAACGAGTTTCCGTTGGTGCTAACCTCCTGGGGCTATATGCTGGAATTGCAAGATTTTAATGCACGCGAAGCAAGCATATTTATTGACGTTAACCGTTTGAAGGCACCGGAACCGAACGCCCCTTAAGGTTAGGGTCAAGTAGTCCTTCAGAGTTAACAAAGTGCCGGCGCGATCGTGCCGGGCACTTTGTTATGTAGTTAAAAATAACCTCCCAGACGCAAATGGGCTAGCTCGTTTGTTCTAAATCAACTATAATGGGAAGATGGCCAAGACAAAAACACATTACGTATGCCAGAGCTGCGGGCGGACGGCTGCCAAAGCGCTGGGCAAGTGCCCGCAGTGTGGGGAGTGGGATACCTACGTGGAAGAGCTGCTGGAAGGCAGCGCCCCGAGCCGTGGCAAAGCCAAAGGCCTGACGGCGGCCAGCAAGCCAATGCTCCTGGCAGACGTGAATGGGGGCGGCGAGGGGCGGCTACTGCTTTCAATCGGCGAGTTTGCGCGCGTGCTGGGCGGCGGCGTGGTGCCCGGGTCGTTGGTGTTGATTGGTGGCGATCCCGGCATCGGCAAATCAACGCTGTTGCTGCAGACGGCAATGGAGATGGCGCCGCGCGGAACCGTGCTGTATGTGTCGGGAGAGGAATCGCCGGGGCAGATCAAGATGCGGGCGGAGCGATTGTTGGGGGCGGGGGGCGCGTCCAATGGCCTGGCGGATGGCTTGCTGCTGGTGACGGAGACCAACATGGATGCGATCCTGCAGCACGTGCGAGACGTGAAGCCGTCGATCCTGATTATTGATTCGATCCAGACGGTCTATGATCCAGAGCTGGACTCCTCAGCAGGTTCGGTGACGCAGTTGCGGGAGTGTGCGGATCAATTCCGCCAGTTGGCCAAGGGCACGGGCCTGCCGATTTTCCTGATCGGGCACGTGACGAAGGAAGGCGTGATCGCCGGGCCGCGGCTGTTGGAGCACATGGTGGATACGGTGCTGTATTTGGAAGGGGATCGCTTCCAAAGCTACCGGCTGCTGCGGGCGGTAAAGAACCGCTTTGGGGCCACTGCCGAGGTGGGCGTGTTTGAGATGGCGGCGGGCGGCATGATCGAGGTGCCCAATCCTTCCGAGGCCTTTTTGGCGGAGCGGGTGGTAAACGCCCCCGGCTCGGCTATTGCGGTAACGATGGAGGGCACGCGGCCGCTGCTGGTGGAGGTGCAGGGGCTGACCAGCCCCACCGCCTTCGGCAACCCGCGGCGCTCGGCCAACGGCATCGACCCAAACCGGCTGCTGCTGATCAGCGCGGTATTGGCCAGGCGGTTGGGTTTGAAGCTGGGCGAGCAGGATATTTTTGTGAACGTGGTGGGCGGCTTGCGCATTTCGGAGCCGGCGGCAGACCTGGCGATGGCGGCGGCGATTGCTTCGTCCGTGAAGGATACGCCGCTACGGGCGGATACGGTGTTGATCGGCGAGGTGGGCCTCAGCGGCGAACTGCGCGCGGTGCCGCAGACGGCGGCCCGGCTGCGCGAAGCCAAGGCGCTGGGCTTCAAGGCCGCGGTGCTGCCCAAGCGGCTGCGCACGGGCGAGGAACTGCCAAAGGGGATTGAGTTGCGCGAAGCGCGCACGCTGAAAGAGGGATTGGTGTTGGGGATGGTGGGAAAGGGTTAACAAGGGCGGGAACGGAGCTGCAAAATTCCGTGGTAAAAAAATAGGGACTATCCTTCACTTCGAATGAGTACCTATGAATTCAGAAAAAAGAGCGGCCCTTGCTCGCCTAATGCGCGCCTACGTGTGGGCCGTGGTGCTTTCTTTTATTACCCTCGCCCTGCTCTATTCCGGCCAGCCTGACTTTGGCCCGATCAACGATATGACAACCGTAGCCATCGGCTTTGTCGCTGCGGCGATTGCCTGGCAGGCGCATGAAATTGTGCTTGAGCAACGCGGGGCTTCGGCCAACATTTTCTTGGGAGCGGCGATCATGGGTTTCCTGCTCATAGCGGGCAACTCCTTCATGGTGGCCTTTGGCGGGCTCAATTGGCTGGTGGGCGGCATGTATACCGCGCTGGGGGTCGGCTTCCTGGGCATCTGGTTTTCGGCTTTGGGGCCGACGCTAGGTGCAGTAGCCAAATTACCGGATGGCTTGGTGCGCCTCGGGCGTTGGACTGCCTGGGCGATGATGCTTGGACTGTTGGGAGCGCTGCCTTTGTTGGGGTTGATCCAGATGAATTCAGGGCTGGCCTATGCCGGCATGTTAGGCAAGCTGGTCGGTTGGCTGCTTTTCCCCTGGTGGGCGCATAAAAGCGCACCCCATCTTTCACACGCATTAAATCAATAGTCTGAAAGGAGCGTTTCGATGTCCAATTCCACGATTGGTTGGGTGATATTGGTGGGCTGCGTGCTTTTTTTATCGGCGGCTTTTAATCCATCCGCGATGGCTTTTGGCGTGCAAGGTGCGCAGGCCAAGCTGGAGGTGATCAACCGCAACAGTTCGCTGTGGGTGCTTTCGCAGTACGGGTTTGGGCTGGGGGCGGTGGTGACCGCCTTCGGGTTTGTGCTGCTGGCGCGGGCGCAGGGCAATGCTCTGGCGGGAACGGTCTCTTATGGAATGCTCGTCGGGGCGCTGCTATGGGGCATTAATCTTTTTACGCGAGCAACGGATTTCGCAGGCTTTGCTAATGGCACACAACCGACTTGGCCTTTCCTGACTTACACGTTTTTGACGATGCTGGGCCTCGCTGTGTGGGGCTGGTTTTACTTGCAAGGCGGATTCCCAATATGGTTGGGTTGGGCAACGCTGCTGCCGACTTTGATCTTATTTGTCTTGTTGGCGGTATTTAAAGATATGCCGCCATTTGTGTATTACCTGATCAGCTTGATGACGGCATGGGTATTGTTGAAGAAGTAAGCATCCGCCCCTAGCCCCTACGTTGATTCGGGGAGGTTTAGATGAACGGACTAAGAGATTGGCCCCGTGTGCTGTTTATTCTAGCGGCCGTATTGGCGCTTGCCGCCAGCGCGCTGATTCTGTTTTCGACGAGTGAGGGAAGCGAGACAGTCATAGACCCCGAGTTGGGGAACTATGAAGTGCCCTATCGGGTGAGCTGGTATGAGAGCCAGGGCTGGTGGGGCGTGGTGGTCGTGCTGGCCTACGCCGCGTTATATTACGCGCCGTTGCATTTTTATCGACGAGAGCGCCCGGGTGCGGCGGCCGTGTTCGGGGCGGTGACGCTGGCGCTGACCGTGCTAGCAGGCTTTTCGATTGGGCTGGTCTATTTTCCGGCGGCTCTGGCGCTGCTTCTGGGGCTGGTCGTCATGGGGGTGCGGCGGTTAGGTCCGGGTCAGGAGCCCACGTAGCGGGAGAGCAGCACCTGCAAGCCCCATAAAAGCATAGGAATGAAGATCGCCGAGAGAAAATTGCGGAAAGTGCCTGCGGCCCAGGGCCAGGTAGGCAGGCTTTTGACCTGCTCGCGCACCTTGTAGAGGCTGCTGAGGCCGCGATCCAGGCCATCAATTTCGGCGTAGTTCCCTTTGTTTAGGGCGGCGTAAAGCTTTGTTTGCGTCTTTTCTAACTGGATGCTATTCGCTTCGAGCACATTCCCCTTGGCGTCCGCTAGGCGTTGGTGGATACCCCAGAGCGGCAAAAGCACTACCACGATTGAGAGGGGGATAATAACGATGCTGAGCACCAAATTGATTGCCCCTTCTGCTGAGGAAGGATCAACAAGGTTTCCGCCCACGTAGGTGATGTACACTTGGCCAACCAGGAAGAGCGCCGTGCGCATGGTCAGGCCGGAGAAGGCGTACAAAGGCTGCTGGTGGAAGACATTGACAGTATCCATCAGCGCATAGGCCTTCGTGACTAGGTTTAGCTGACGGATAGAGTGGTAGATCATTAGCGGAGCCATACTATAAGAGGTGATGCCAAATAGGGCACTGAGGATCCAGGTGATTGGATGAATCGGGCCATCGGTCAACTCGTAAACGATTAGCTCGGGATCCTGTAAGGCGCCAAAGGTCAGCAGGAGTACCGCGATGATCGAAATCCACAGAACAGTGCGGGCCGGCATCGTAGTCATCTGATAACGAATGTCGTCCAGCTTTGCCGCCTTATCGTCTACCAGCGGTCCAAAGCGATCCAGGGCGTGGTGCGCCACACGGTCTGTATTGTGGATAACAAACAAGGCAAGCGGTAGCCAAATTGCGTTATAGAATTGCGCAAAAGAGGGCTCGCCCCAGGGATGGGCGCCATTGATCCAACTGGCTACGTTTAAGCTGATCGCGGCAATCAAATAAAGAATTACGTAAAAAGCCCAAATTGGAATGGGCAGGCTTTCGATCCAATCTGTAAAACGATCAACCCAGCTGGGGGAATAGGGGCGGTTGGTCTCGGTCAAGGGTTTACCTCCGGTGGCGAATTCAATTCGGGATTGTAATGCACGTCTTGAATGGGTTTCCAGTAGAATACGCCTTAATATCAAGCACAGGAGTTCAGACCATATGTCGAATACAGCAGCAGCCACCAAAAAGAACACGCCCGAATGGGTAGAGATCGTCAGACGCTATCAAACGCCGGATTGGCGGCGTAGCGTGTGGCAAATTGTAAATAGCGGGGTACCCTTCTTTTTGATTTGGGTGCTGATGTATTACAGCTTGCAGGTCAGTTATGGGCTGACGCTGGCCTTGGCGTTGCTGAACGGTATGTTCCTGATGCGACTCTTCATTATCCAACACGATTGTGGGCACAACGCCTTCTTTAAATCCACGAAGGTGAACAACATCGTGGGCTCGCTGTTGGGGATCATTACTTTGACACCCTATTACCACTGGCGCAAGGCGCACGCCAAGCATCACGCTGGCTCGGGCGACCTGGATTTTCGCGGAATTGGCGATATTGATACGCTGACTGTACAGGAATACGAGGCGCTTTCCCTGAAAGGTAAATTCTGGTACAGGTTCTACCGGCACCCCTTGATTATGTTTGTTGTCGGTCCGACGCTGGTTTTCGCCATCATGCACCGCCTGCCGGTGAAGCTCGCCAAGGGTGAACAGCGCGAGCGGGTGAGCGTGCACAACACCAATCTGGGCTTGCTGGCCGTATTCCTGCTGCTGGGTACCTGGTTGGGCTTCAAGGAAGTGCTGATGATGTGGATCCCCCTGACGGTATTCAGCTCGGTGATTGGGGTCTACCTGTTTTACGTGCAGCATCAATTTGAAGACACGTACTGGCGCTGGCACGAAGAATGGGATTACAAAGATGCTGCGCTGCAGGGCTCGTCCTTCTTCAAGCTGCCCAAGGTGTTGCAATGGTTCAGCGGAAACATCGGTTTCCATCACGTGCATCATTTGAGCCCGAAGATCCCGAATTACAATCTTGAGAAAGCCCACTACGAGAACGAAATCTTCCAGCAAGTGGAAACGATCACGCTTAAGAGCAGCTTTAGAACCGTTTTCCTGGATCTGTGGGACGAGAAAACACGCAAATTGATCAGCTTTCGGGAATACCGCAAGATGCTGAAACAGCAGTCCGCCCAGGCTGCCTGATCTGGGATCAGACATTAAAATAAAAAAGCGCCGGCATCGCCGGCGCTTTTGATTTTCAGGGATAGGTCTAGGGCTTATCGCCGATGACTTTCCAGGCGGCGGGTAGTAACAAAGCTGCGACCAGGGCTTTAACCGCATCGCCGACGAGGAAGGGCGTCATGCCTGCTGCAAGGGTGCCGGGCCAGGGGACGAAGCGAGCCAGCCAGGCAAGGCCGAAGAGATAGATAACCGCGCTGCCAAGGGCAAATGCGAGGAAAGTGCGCGGCAGGCTGCGATCAAAACCGCGTTCGGCCAACGCGCCAACCAGCCAGGCGGCAGCCACGAAGCCGAGCAGGTAGCCGCCGGTGGGGCCCAGCATGTAGGCCAGGCTGGCATTGCCGGCAGCAAAAACGGGCAATCCTAAGGCGCCCTCGCCCAGATAAGCCAGCATGCTCAGAGCGCCGCGGCGGGAGCCGAGCGTCATGCCAACCAGCAGCACGCCGAGGGTTTGGCCGGTGATCGGAACCGGGGAGAAGGGCAGATAGACGCTAAGTTGGGCAGAGGCGGCAATCAGCAACGAGCCGCCGAGTACGAGCAAAATGTTGCGGGCGGGCTCGCTGAGGCGCAGGCCTTGACGAACCATTTTTTCAGCTAATACGTCTTGCATGGGGTTGCTCCTTATACGGATTAAGCGTCAAAGGCCCATTCGCCCTGGCGCATAACGGGGATAGCGTTGCCTTTGGCGTCCTGGCCATCAATGTCAATTTGGGATGAGCCGATCATGAAATCCACGTGCACGATGCTGTGGTTACCGCCAGCCGCGGCGAACTCTTCATCGCTCATGTTTTCACCCCCGCTGATCGTTTCGCGTGGGGCGCTGCCGAGGGCGATGTGGCTGGAGGCGTTTTCGTCGAAGAGGGTATTGTAGAAGAGAATTCCGGTTTGGGCGATAGGGGAGCTCTGGGGCACAAGGGCGACTTCGCCAAGGAAAGCAGCACCCTCATCGGCCTTAATGAGTTGCTCCAGGGCTTCGACGCCCTTTTTGGCAGCAACCTTGACGGCGCGGCCGGCTTCGAAGGAGACGCTGAAGTCTTCGATGAGCGTGCCACTGTAGCTGAGCGGCAAGGCGGCACGCACCGTCCCCTGAGTGCGGTCCTTGTGAGGGGTGGAGAAGATTTCCTCAGTGGGTAAATTGCCGACGTAAGTGATGCCAGCAGTGCTGGCTTTGCTGGCGCTCTCCCAAATGTGGTTGGCGGGCATGCCGATGGTGAGATCGGTGCCGGGTCCGGTGTAGTGCAGTGCGTCGAATTGGCGCTCATTCAAGTAATGAGCGCTGGTTTGCAAATCGGCGATGTGTTCTTTCCAGGCAGCCACCGGGTCGGGGCGATCCAGACGGCAAAGCGTGAAGATCATCTCCCATAGCCGAGAGATGGCGTCGGGTGTCTCGAGATCAGGGAAGACCTTGGCAGCCCAACCAGCAACGGGGACGCTGGCCAGGCTCCAGTTGGTCTGATTACGAATAATGATGTCGAGTGCGGGGGCGAAATGGATGCTGGCGGCCTGCTGTTCGGCCCCAATCTTTTCGGAGTCGATGCCTTTAAATACGTCAGGATCGGTGGCGTAAAGGGTAAACAGGGCGGCGCCATTGGCAAGCGACTGGTGAATACCTTTAGTGCGCCACTCAGGATAATAGTTAGCCAACGCTTCGTTGCTACTATGCCGTAAGCGGATTTTGGCGACCTCGGGATCATCCCACAAAACATCCACAAGTGGAGCGCCAGCCTTATAGGCGTGCTCAACAATCTTGCGAACTAGCGGAGCGCCCTCAATCGGCATGCCACGAGTGTGCGAAGAGCCGTTCATGACCAGCGATTGGCCCTCTTGTAGATTGATGCCAACTTTAACGATCAGCTCGGCATACTTATCCAGGCTGGTTTCGAAATCAATCATCAAGTAATTGATAGGCTCAAGCTTCGAAAGCCCACTCGCCCTGGCGCATGATGGGGGTGACCTTGCCATCCGCTTCAATGCCGTCAATATCGAGCGTATCCGAACCGATCATGAAATCGATGTGCACTAAGCTGTAGTTGCCGCCGTGTTCGGCGAATTCCTCGGTGCTCATTGTTGTGCCGCCCTCCATACTGAATTGGTAGGCGCGGCCAAGCGCGATGTGGCAGGAGGCGTTTTCATCGTAAAGCGTGTTGTAGAACAGGCGGCCGCTTTGCGAAATCGGCGAGCTGTTGGGCACCAGGGCGACTTCCCCAAGGCGGCGGGCGCCTTCGTCGGTTTCGAGGATGCCCCTGAGAGTGGCTTCGCCCTTTTTGGCGTGATGTTCCACGATCTTGCCATCTTTGAAAACCACCTCGAAATCTTCGATGAGCGATCCACCGTAGTTGAGCGGCAGCGTGGCGCGTACCTTGCCCTCAGCACGGCGGTTATCTGGCATGCTAAAAACTTCCTCGGTGGGCAGATTGGGCATAAAGGTGGTTCCGTCGCCGTTTACCTGGGACTGAGCGGACTTCCAGACGTGGCCCTTGGGGAGACCCAATGTGAGGTCGGTTCCGGGACCCGTGTAGTGCAGCGCGTCGAATGCCTTGGCGTTGAGCCAATCGCTGGACTTGGTGAGCATGGCGACGTGGTCTTTCCATGCCGCGACGGGATCGTCCAGGTCGCAGCGCACCAGCTTGAAGATAATGTCCCAGAGGGCATCCATGCGCTCTTCGGCGGGCAAATCCGGGAAGACGCGATTGGCCCAACCCTCGGAGGGCACGGAGACCAGCGTCCAGGGGTACGCGTCTTTCATAAGTAAATCGGTGGAGCGTTTGAGATTGCGCTCCATCGTGTGCTGGAGGCGATTCACAATATCGGGGTCCTGCCCTGCGTAAAGATCAGGATTCTCGGCGAAGATGGTGAAGATGGGATCGCCGTTTTTGGCGTATTCGTAGAGGGTCTCAGTACGCCAGGTGGGAAATTCGTCCAAAGAATCCTTGGGAGCGTTGGCTATACGGATGAGATGCAACTGGTCGTCGTCCCAGAGGACATTAACGTAGCGGGCTCCAGCCTTGTAAGCACTCTCAGCCACCTTGCGGACGAGCGGCGCGCTGGCCAGGGGGGCGCCGCGTGAGAGATTTTTCCCGCCGATAGCTAGGCGCTGGCCGGGCTGAATGTTGAGGCCGATATGCACGATCAGATCGGCATATTTTGCGAGTTTCTTCTCGAAATCCTTGACCATGTTCATACCTTTGGTTGTTTACTTGTGGAAAGGCAGTATACCGCTATTCGCAAAGCAGCCGGCCAGCGCCCCGCGGAAACAAGGGCTACCTGGAATTACTTAGTTTGAGGCGTCGGCGTTCAGGCTCCTTCACGCATGATCACTCCCGAATGCTGGCAAGTATACTTGTGGCTCAATGACGCAAAATGTTGATTTTTCTGTAGGCGGAGTGCCCGTTTCAGGGAGAGCGATCCTCTCCCCGATGGACGGCTTTTCGGACCAACCCTTCCGCTCAATGGCGCGCCGGCTGGGTTCGGCGATGAGTTATACGGAATTCGTCAACGCGATTGACGTGGTGAACGGCGATCCGCGTCTGGAACGCCGCCTGCGTTTCCTAGAGGAAGAACGTCCCGTGGTGTTTCAGATTTTCGATGATGACCCGGCGCGCTTGCTTGAGGCCGCGCTGATCCTGCGCGAACGGGATCCAGACATCATTGACGTTAACATGGGCTGCTCGGCAAAAACTGTAGCGGGGCGCGGAGCGGGCGCCGGGTTGTTGCGCGAACCGGCCAAGATCGCCAAGATCTTTGGGATGCTGACCCATGCGCTTGATATCCCCGTGACCGGCAAGATTCGATTGGGCTGGGACGATGATTCGCTGACCTATTTGGATGTGGCGCGGGCCGTGGAGGAGCACGGCGGGCAGTTGCTCGCAGTGCATGGGCGCACAAAGAAACAGGCCTACCGGGGAGTGGCGAACTGGGAGGCGATCGCCGAGATCAAGGCAGCTCTGGGAATCCCTGTGATTGGCAACGGGGATGTGCGGCTGGTGGAGGATATCGGCCGCATGCGCGAATTCACAGGCTGCGACGGGGTGATGATCGCGCGCGGCGCGATTGGCAACCCCTGGATTTTCGCAGGGCTGGATCGAGCCGAGGTGAGCGAAGAGCAGGTGCGCGAAACAATGCTCGGACACCTCGAAGATATGCTCGCTTTCTATGGGGAAGATCAGGGCTTGATCCTGTTTCGGAAGCACACCGCGCGCTACATCAGCCCCTACCGGCTGAGCAAAACCCAGCGTGAACAATTGCTGACCAGTGAGACAGCGGGGGAATTTGAAACGTTGTTACGGCATCTTGTGGCTGAACCACAGGCGCCCATTTAGTTACCAGCCGCAGCACAACAACCTCTAAAATCTATGTAAAGCTCTATTGCATTGCTGAGCAGGCCCTGATATATTTCGGCCTACGTGCGCGGCAGGTGAGCCGCGGCTCTTTGAGGAGATTGGATGTTTCTTAAACGCATACAGCTTGGATTGCTCCATGTGGCACTGACGATCACGCTGCTGCCGATTACCAGCACCCTGAATCGAGTAATGATCAATGAATTAGCCTTTTCGGCCACACTGGTGGCGCTATTGGCTTCGCTGCCCTATCTCTTTTCCCCGATCCAGTTGGCCATTGGCACATTTTCAGATCGCAACCCAATCCTGGGATGGCGACGAACACCCTACATATTTATCGGGCTGCTGCTCTGTTTTGCGGGGGTGGTGTTTTCTCCGCGCCTCGCCTACCTGCTGCAAGAAAATTTTGCGCTAAGCATCGTGCCCGCAATACTTGCTTTTGGCGCCTGGGGGATGGGCTACAACTTCGCGGCGGTCTCCTATTTTTCGCTGGCCACCGAGCTATCCGGTAAAAATGGGCGCGGCAAGACCATCGCGGTGATGTTCTTTATGATGGTCGTGAGCATTATTTTTACATCCGAGGCATTGAGCCATATGCTGGAGCCCTTTGGGCCCGAAGCGTTGAATTCAGCCTTTCTCTCGGTAGGCATTGTGGCGCTGATCCTGGGCTTCCTGGGTTTGATCAAGCTTGAGCCACGCCATGAAGCCCTCAAACATCAAGAGGCGCGCTATTCCTGGCGCCAGATGTATACTGCCTTGCGGGAGAACAAACAAGTGCTGTTGTTCTTCCGTTATTTGATTTTGATGCTGGTGGCCATCCTGGGTCAGGACGTACTCCTGGAACCTTATGTTGCGGAAGCTTTCAAGCTCTCAGTGAGCGCTAGCACGCGGCTTAACTCAGTAACAGGAACCTTCTTTTTGATCTCGCTTACGTTGGGCGGCGTGCTCGAAAACCGGATTTCCAAAATGACGCAAGCGAGAATCGGTGGCTGGTGCGGGGTGGCTGCGTTTCTGCTGATCGTGGTGAGCGGGGTACTGGGGAGCCTGAGCATGTTCTATGTGGGCATATCGCTGCTGGGCTTTGCCACCGGGCTGGCGACGGTCTCCAATTTGTCCCTGATGCTGGATATGACCACGGTGGATAAAGTCGGTATGTTTGTGGGCGTTTGGGGGATGGCGAACGCGGCCTCACGCTTGGTCGGAAACCTGGTGGGCGGCGCGCTCCGTGATGGAATTACGCAGTTGAGCGGAAGCGCTGTGTTTGGCTACCAGAGTGTGTTTGCAATAGAAATGCTGATGCTGTTGGGTTCGTTATGGCTGCTGCGCTCAATTGACGTACAGAGCTTCAAAGCACAGGTGGAAGAGAATTTTTCTTATACAGAACGAGCCGCACTGGCGGGCGATTCGTGAGTCCAGCAAGCCGGGATGTATGGCTGACATTGAGCGAGGCCGCCGAGCGCTTTGGCGTGCACCCCAGCACCTTGCGTAGCTGGGCGGATAAGGGTCTGCTGCCCGTGCACCGTACGCGGGGCGGGCACCGCCGCTTTCGGCAGGCCGAGCTGGATCTCTGGGATAGCTCCAAGCAAGGGGAGGCGGCTGAAGGATCGGAAGGGCTGGTGCACCGGGCGCTGCGCCTGACGCGTTTCCAACTCAGCGAGGGCCACCTGGAAAACGAATCCTGGTATGCCAAGCTGGACGAGAAGGCGCGCAAGGATTATCGTAGCAGCGGGCGCAAGCTGATGCAGGGGCTATCCAACTTTTTGGCATCCGAGCGCAAGGTGGCGCAAGCTGAGGCGCGCGGCGTTGGCTACGAATACGCCATTCTGGGACGACGCCATAAGCTAACTTCGCTCGAAGCTGTGAGCGCCTACCTATTCTTTCGCAAAGCGCTGCAGGAAGCAATGCTCGGCGCCTATGAGGCGGCCGCGATCCAATCGCCACAGGCCTGGGCAGAGATGTCGCGAAAAATCAATGGCTTCGCAGACGAAGTGCTGCTGGCGCTTATCGAGACCTACCGTTCGCTGGAGGCGGAGGAAGTAGCATGAATGCCATCTCTCTAATTACTGCAGTGATCGCCCTGCTGTTTGCAGGCGGTGTGTTTGAGCGTTACCGGCAACGAGGCGGCGCGCATCTGCTGGCTTGGTCGGTGGGCGCATTGCTGTATGGAGCAGCCGCGCTGGGGGCAGCTTTGCTGAGCCTTGATTTTTCTGAGACGGCCCTGAAGGCCTGGTACCTGGGAGGTGCGATGCTGGCAGCTCCGTGGCTGGGCCAGGGAACGGTATTTTTGTTGGTTCGTAAGCGCGGAGTGGCAGGCACCCTGGCAGCGGGGCTGCTCTTGCTTTCGCTGCTGGCTTTTGAATTGCTGCGGGCCGCGCCCATCGCTGGAGGCGGCGCCTACAATGCGGCGATTCCACCGGATGAGCAGTATCGTGTGTTTTTGGTGCGCAACGGGTTGATCATTGCGCTAACCATTATTTTGAATCTTTACGGGACCATCACGTTGGCGGGCGGGGCGATCTATTCAGCCTATCTGTTTTGGCGCAAGCAGGTGCTCCAGCAACGCGTGGTGGGCAATGTGTTGATCGCGGCGGGTGCCTTGCTCCCTGCAAGTGGCGGCGCGTCTGTGCTGGCTGGGGTGGCAGACTGGCATAGCCTCAGTTTGCTCCTGGGGGTAATTTTGCTATATGCGGGCTATGTGGTGGCGACGCGGCCGCCATCTGAAAAATCCTAACAGTTGATCTTTCCAATCAAATCGTCTCAGTTGCCAGCTTGCGACCTTCTGTGCGGGCAAGGGCGTACTTGGTTAACTCAGCCGCGATGGAAGGAATCAGGAGCAAAGGGATCACTTGGCTCCATTCGTGCTGATTGAGCGGCACGGTATCGAAGATATCATTCAGGAAGGGAATGTAAATCACGGCGAGGAGCAACGCCAGCGAAATCAGCACCGCCCAGTTCATGTTCTTGTTGGTGAAGAGGCCGATCTTGAGAATTGGGTAACGCTCTGAACGGGCCGTGAAGGCGCGCGCCAGTTCCGAGAACGAGAGGGTCACAAAGGCCATCGTAGCGGCCGTGGCATTAAAACCACCGCCGACTACCGGATGCTCAACGAGCCCAATCCAGTAGGCCCCGAGGGTAACAGCGGTGATGGCGATGGTTTGTACCAGAATGCCAATCTGCATGGGGCGATTGATGATCGGTTCCTCCGGTGGCCGCGGCGGCTGATCCATCACATCCGGATCGCCTTTTTCGGTGCCCAGGGCCAGGGCCGGTGCGCCGTCGGTAATGAGGTTAAGCCATAGAAGCTGGATGGCGTTCAGCGGGGAGGGCAGGTTGGCGAGGGTGGCGATAAAGATCACTGCGATTTCCGCCAGGTTGCAGGAAATCAGATAGTAAACGAACTTGCGGATATTGCTGTAGATGACGCGCCCCTGCTCCACGGCGGAAACAATGCTGGTGTAATTGTCGTCGGTGAGCACCATATCAGCGGTTTCTTTGGCAACGTCTGTGCCGGTGATGCCCATTGCGACACCGATATCGGCTTGTTTGAGGGCGGGAGCATCGTTGACGCCATCCCCAGTCATGGCCACGACATTGCCGTTGGCGCGCAACGCTTTCACAATGCGCACCTTGTGTTGGGGGGAGACGCGGGCAAACACGTTGGTGGTGAGAATCTCTTCTTGTAACTGCTTGTCGCTCATCTCGCTCAACTGGCTCCCACTTAAAACCTTATCTGCGTCGGGCTCAATCAGGCCGATCTGCTGGGCGATGGCGAGCGCTGTTTGCGGGTAATCGCCTGTAATCATCACCGTGCGGATACCGGCCGTGCGGGCCTTGGCAAGCGCCTGTCTGACTTCAGGCCGAGGGGGATCAATCATGCCAAGCAGACCGACAAAGATCAAATCCTTCTCTACATTCTCCGGGGTCATTTTGTCCGGCACTTCTTTGGTGAGGCGGAAGGCGACGCCGATGACGCGCAGGGCCTGGGCAGCCATCTCGTCGTTAGCCGCCAGTATCTGGCCGCGCATCTCGCCGGTCAGCGCCGCCTGGGAGTCGTCGATCTGTTGGTATTGGGTGCACAGTTCAAGGACAACATCCGGCGCGCCCTTGACGGCCACAGCGTGCCACTCGATTACCGGGTCGCCGTCGTGGAAGGGGGAAAGATCTTCATCATGGGGATCAAGGACCGTGTGAACAGTGGTCATGCGCTTGCGGACGGCATCGAAGGGGATTTCCTGGACGCGGGGAAATGCCTCATTCAGCGCGGCGTACGTAGCATCCGCCTTGGCAGCCGCCACGAGCATGGCTCCTTCTGTGGGATCGCCGATCACGCGATACGTGGCCTGTGAATCGCTCTCTCCGCTGCTCTCAAGGAGCGCATCGTTGTTGAGGGCGCCAACCCAGAGCGCGGAGAGGACAGCGGGGCGCTCCTGAAAACCGAAAGGTTTGCCATTGATCATGAACTCGCCTTTAGGCGAATAACCGCTGCCTGAGACTTCGAGCATTTGGCCATCCACCCAGATGCGGGTCACCGTCATTTCGTTTTGGGTGAGGGTGCCGGTTTTGTCCGAGCCGATCACTGTGGCAGAACCGAGGGTTTCCACGGAGGAGAGCCGGCGAATGAGGGCGTTGCGTTCAATCATTTCGCGCATGCCGAGGGCCAGGCTGATGGTGACCACCGCGGGCAGCCCTTCGGGCACGGCGGCGATAGCCAGGCTGATGGCGATCAGAAAAATCTCTAGGGGTTCCTGGCCACGCGCCCAGCCGACTAGAAATACCAATGCAGAGATAGTCAGCGCCGCCCAGCCCAGGGTGCGCCCGAGCTTATCCAGGCGCTTTTGCAACAGGGTCGGTTCCTGCTGCACGGATTGGAGCAATTCGGCGATGAGACCGATCTGGGTGCGCATGCCCGTGTTGACGATAATGCCGCGGCCGCGGCCGTAACTGACCAGCGTGCCCATAAAGGCGGTATTGGTGCGATCCCCGAGCGGGATGTCCTCATGCTCGAGACGGCTGGCGTTCTTCTCAACGGGAACCGATTCGCCGGTAAGCGCGGCCTCCTCTACGCGTAAGTTCATGGCTTCCAGCAAGCGCACATCGGCCGGGATGTAGTTGCCGGCTTCCATAAAAACGATATCGCCGGGGACGACTTGATGTGAGGGGACAATTTGGCGGCGTCCATCGCGCAGCACTTGGGCATCCGGGGAAGCCAGTTTGCGCAATGCGGCCAGGGCCTGCTCGGCGCGGCGCTCTTGAATGATGCCAAAGCCTGCATTCACAATGACGATGGCCGTGATGGCGGCCGCTTCAATCCATTCACCCAGGAAAGCGGAAATCAATGAAGCGCCGACGAGCAACCAGACCACAAAACTGTTGAACTGTTCCCAGAGCATAAACCAGAATGAAGTAGGCGGCTCTTCGGTGAGCTGATTTGGGCCGAAGCGTTTGAGGCGTACTTCGGCTTCCGCTTGGCTAAGGCCAGATTCGCGCGAAGTGGAAAGGAATTCCAGGACCTCGTCCGCTTCAAGTTTGTGCCATGCTTCTACGGGCTGGTCAATGCCTTGCAATTTGCTATCGGGTTGTGACAACTATCCTCCGGGATTCTGAAACCAAAACCGAGTAAATACATGAAATTAAGTCGAACCGGGATTATACCGTGGGGCCGTCGTGCCCATTTCAAAGGCACATCGTGAAGAACATCACGGATAGGGTTATAATGCCAAAAACACGAGCAGGAGCAAGAATGACATATTCAAACAGCGTGGTGCCCGAGGGCGGCGAGAAAATCACGATTTTAAACGGGAAATTGCAGGTTCCAAATCATCCCATTTTGCCCTTCATTGAAGGTGACGGTACTGGCCCCGATATTTGGCGCGCCTCTGTGAGGGTGTTGGATGCTGCGGTCGAGAAAACCTATGGCGGCACGCGCAGCTTGAAATGGATGGAAGTATTCGCTGGACAGAAAGCCTTCGACCAGTTTAACGCTTGGCTGCCTGAAGAAACGGTGGAGGCTTTTTCTGAATTTTTAGTGGGCATCAAGGGGCCACTGACCACGCCGATTGGTGGGGGCATCCGTTCGCTGAATGTGGCGCTGCGCAAGGCGCTCGATCTTTATGTGTGCCAGCGGCCTGTGCGTTGGTTTGAGGGCGTGCCCTCCCCGGTCAAAAGCCCAGAAGATGTTGATATGGTGGTATTCCGCGAAAATACGGAAGACATTTATGCGGGCATTGAATTTGAACACGGCACTGAGAAAAATAAAAGCTTTAAAAAACTGTTGCAAGACAACTTCCCTGACGACTATGCCAAAATCCGCTTCCCGGATAGTTCCGGCTTCGGCCTGAAGCCCGTTTCAGTTGAGGGGACACGACGGCTGGTGCGGGCAGCCATCCAGTGGTCGCTGGACAACCAACGCAAGAGCGTAACCCTGGTGCACAAGGGCAATATCATGAAGTACACCGAGGGCGCCTTTCGCAATTGGGGCTACGAATTGGCCCACGAAGAATTCGCTGACGAGGTGTATACCTGGCAACAATGGGAAGATACGAAGGCGGCCAAGGGTGAGGCAGCGGCCAACAAAGAACAGGGTGATGCACTGAAATCCGGTAAGCTGCTGATCAAAGACGTGATCGCGGACATTGTGTTCCAGCAGACGATCACGCGCGCCAAGGAATTTGATGTGCTGGCAACGATGAACCTGAATGGCGATTACCTTTCGGATGCACTGGCCGCCCAGGTGGGCGGGATCGGCATCGGGCCGGGCGGCAACATCAATTATGAAACCGGCCACGCTGTGTTTGAAGCCACGCATGGCACTGCGCCAAAATACGCCGACAAAGATGTAGTCAATCCCAGTTCTGTGGTGCTCTCCGGCGAAATGATGCTGCGCTATCTGGGCTGGGACGAGGCGGCCGATATGATTCTGCATGGCGTGGGGGGCGCAATTGAGGCCAAAACAGTGACCTATGATTTCCATCGTCTGATGGAAGGCGCCACAAAGTTGAAAACGTCCGAATTTGGCGACGCCATCATCCAACATATGGACGATTAGCCTGCGAATCACCCAGTGCTATAATCGCCTGCGGCAAGCATTGCGCTAGTCCATCAGGCCAGGAGAACATATGGCAGCTCCAAGTAATCCAATCAGAACCACCGCCGAAGGCTATATCGGGTATCGCGGGCGGGAAGGGCATTATGCCTTCCTGCTGCACCGGCTTACCGGCCTGGGCACCCTGCTTTTCCTTATCATCCACATTCTGGATACTTCAACCGTCTACTTCTTCCCATCGCTTTACGAGCACGCCATTGACATTTATCGCAGCACGCCCTTTATGCTGGGTGAAATCGCGCTGGTGTTCTCGGTGATCTACCACGGTGTGAACGGCCTGCGCATCGCAGCCGTGGACCTGTGGATGGAAAAGCGCTGGACGATTAAGGCCCAACAAATGGGCGTGCGGGGGACTTTGGCGATCAGTATTTTATTGTGGCTGCCTGCAGCGGCCTTGATGTTGAAATCCATGCTGGAGCACAACTTCGGCATTGTGCTGTTTGGGGGCTAGGAAAGACGATGACACAGAAAGTGCAAAAAACTTACGAGAGTGTGGCCTGGAAGTGGATGCGTTATAGCGGCATCTTGCTGATTCCCCTCGCCTGGATCCATGTGTTGATCCAGGATGTGATCGTTGGCGTGCATGCCATTGATATCGATTATGTGGCACTGCGCTGGGCCAATATCGGCTGGCAGGCTTATGACTTTTTCCTGCTAGCCTTTACCTTTGCGCACGGCATGAATGGGCTGCGCCAGGTGCTGTTTGATTTCGTACACGGAGAGCGCGCCCGCAAAGCCTGGAGCGTGGCCCTCTTTATTTTCTGGCTGCTGGTGAGCATTATCGGCACGATTGCGCTCGTGAAGGGCGCCCGCCCGGAACTGGCCTGATTGGGAGCAAGTATGACGCAACACCACCAACATGAAGTAGTGATTGTCGGCGCCGGCGGGGCGGGCCTGATGGCGGCGCTATACGCGTCAAAGGGCGCAGATACAGCTGTGATCAGCAAGCTGTATCCCACGCGTTCGCACACGGGCGCGGCCCAGGGTGGCATCGGGGCAGCCCTTGGCAATCTTGAAGACGATCACGTTGACTGGCACACCTTCGATACGGTGAAGGGCAGCGATTACCTGGGCGACCAGGATGCAATTGCTTTTATGTGCGAACAGGCGCCTCAGGTGGTTTACGAATTGGAGCATATGGGGCTGCCCTTCTCACGCACCAAAGAAGGCCGGATTGCCCAAAGGCGCTTTGGCGGCCACACCAACAACGATACGCATCAGCCGGTGACGCGCGCCTGCTACGCAGCCGACCGTACCGGGCACATGATCCTGCAAACCCTTTACCAGCAATGCATCAAGAACAAGGTGCATTTCTATGACGAATTCCACGTGCTTGATCTCTTGGTTAACGATGGGGTGGCCAATGGCGTAGTGGCTGTAGCCCTGGCCACGGGTGAATTACATGTGTTCCATGCCAAATCGGTGGTGTTTGCGACTGGCGGGCATGGCCGCGTGTGGGAAGTGACTTCGAATGCCTATGCCTACACTGGTGACGGCGTAGCCATTGCCTTGCGAAAAGGCATTCCGGCGCAGGATTTGGAATTCTTCCAATTCCACCCAACGGGGATTCGTAAGATGGGCATCCTGATTACGGAGGGCGTGCGCGGCGAAGGCGGCGTGCTGATTAACAATGAAGGCGAGCGCTTTATGGATCGCTACGCGCCCACGGTCAAAGATCTGGCTTCACGGGATGTAGTCAGCCGCTCCATGTATTTGGAAATGCGGGATGGCAAAGGGATCAACGGCAAGCGCTACCTGTATCTGGATATGCGCCCGGAGACGGTCAACAAATACGCTGAGCTGGACGGCCGCAAGACGCCGGATGGCAAACCCTATCGGGTGACCGCCGAGCAGCTGCTCTCCAAAGTGCCCGATATTATTGATTTTGCACGCACCTATCTACATGTGGATCCGATGGCGGAGCCAATGGCCGTGCAGCCCACCGCGCATTACGCAATGGGCGGCATTCCCACCAACGCGCGCGGCGAAGTGGTGATTGATGCCAAGAACACGGTGATGCCCGGCTTTTACGCCGCAGGCGAGGTGGCCTGCGTTTCAGTGCACGGCGCCAACCGGCTGGGCACCAATTCATTGTTAGATCTGGTGGTGTTTGGCAAGGAAGCGGGCTTGCGTGCTACCGAGTACGCTCAAGGGGCAGACTACAAGGACTTGGAAGCCGATCCAACGGCCTACACGCGCGAGCAGGTTGATCGGCTTTTGAGCAACCCGCGCGAAGAAAAAGCTGCGCTGATCGCGGAAGAGATGAAATCTGAGATGTTTGATAACGTGGGCGTGTATCGCACTGAGACGGGCATGCAGGCAGCCGAGAAGAAAATCGAAGAGCTGCGCGCCCGCTATTTGAAGGTAGGAGTGGATGATCACGGCAAGCTGTTCAATACGGATTTGTTAAACGCCTGGGAGTTGGGCTGCCTGCTGGACGTGGCGCAGGCCACGGCAGCTTCTGCGGTGGCGCGCAAGGAGAGCCGCGGTGCCCACGCCCGAGAGGATTTCCCCACCCGCGACGACGAGACCTGGATGAAACATACGCTGGCCTGGATGAGAGAGGGCGCTATCCAATTGGATTACAAAGCGGTGACAAAGACAAAATATGAACCCATGGAACGAGTGTATTAGTTAGGAGCGCTCATGCTGGTGTATCTTCGCATTTTTCGCTACAACCCCGAAGCGGGCCGCAACAAGCCCACCTTCGACACCTACAACATTCAGGCCGATCCGGATGATCGCGTGCTGGATCTGCTCGAGCATGTTAAATCTTATGTAGATGGCTCGTTAAGCTACCGGCGCTCCTGCGCTCACGGGGTGTGCGGCTCGGACGCCATGCGCATCAACGGTCAAAACGCATTGGCCTGCAAAGTCCTGGTAAAGGATGTGGGCCGCGAGATCACAGTTGAGCCATTGCTGGGGCTGCCGGTGCTCAAAGACATGATCGTGGATATGGAACCGTTCTTCGCTAGCTACCGTAAGGTGATGCCCTTCATGGTGAACGACGATATCCCCGAGGATGGCCGAGAGCGGCTTCAAAGCCCTGAAGAGCGGGCGCGTTTTGATGATACGACCAAGTGTATTTTGTGCGCCGCGTGCACCACGTCCTGCCCGTCCTTCTGGGCAGACGATGAATACGTGGGCCCGGCGGCGATTGTCAACGCGCATCGTTTCATCTTCGATAGCCGTGATCATGCAGGCGATGAACGCCTGAACATTCTGAACGACCGTGAGGGCGCCTTTGGATGCCGCACGGCCTTCAACTGCACGAGCGCCTGCCCGCGCGAAATCCATGTGACCCGGGCTATCGCTGAGGTAAAACAGGCGATTGTAGCCTGAGCCCGGCTCTCCTTCTTGGAAGAGGTGCACGCGAGTGCGCCTCTTTTTGTTTGATGGTAGACTTTTGAGGCACCCCGGTAGCTCAACTGGATAGAGCAAGGCACTCCTAACGCCTAGGTTGTGGGTTCGACTCCCGCCCGGGGTACAGAAGCGAAGGAAGCCCCTTCGCTTTTTGATTAATAGATTTCTAGATTTTCCCAAAACAGACAGTTGATTCCCAAAGAGACTTGACAGGGAATCCCGCCACGGTATAATCTCGCTCGACGAGCGTCTGGGTGCCCCCCTCAC
>QWJF01000010.1 GCA_009391835.1 Chloroflexota bacterium
AGGCGTGGAAATGGTCATGCCGGGCGACGACACGAACCTGCAGGTGGAGCTGATTGTGCCTGTGGCGCTCGAGCAAGGCTCAAAATTCGCAATCCGCGAAGGTGGCCTTACAGTCGGCGCCGGCGTGATCACGGAAATCCTGGACTGAGATGGCAGCCAAGCAGAAGATCCGCATTCGCCTCAAAGCCTACGATCATCGTGTGATCGATCAATCGGCTAAACGCATCGTCGAAACGGCCGAGCGCACTGGTGCTCGTGTTGTTGGGCCGGTGCCGCTGCCTACGAAGCGGGAGCTGTTTACGGTACGTCGCTCCCCCTTCATTGATAAAGATTCACAAGAGCATTTTGAAATCCGCACCCATAACCGACTGATCGACGTTATCGATCCAGATTCAAAAACCATCGACATGTTGATGCGCTTGAATCTACCGGCCGGTGTAGATATCGAAATCAAGATTTAGCGGACGCTGCTTAGCAGTAACCAAGAGCTAAAAGCGTAAAACGGCTTTGCAAGAGCCTGCGGGAAGGAAGCGAAAAGCGCTTTCGAAAGCAGATTGACTACAAAGCTGAGGGATGATGCGGTCTAGCCCAGATCGACAGTCCCGGAAATATTAGGAGACAAACGAGAATGTTTAAAGGGCTGATTGGAAAGAAAATCGGTATGACCCAGATTTTCGATGAAGAAGGCGTTGCTGTTCCCATAACGCTCATCGAAGCTGGGCCTTGCTATGTAACACAAGTGCGCAAACCCAGCCGCGATGGCTACACCGCGGTGCAACTGGGCTTTAGTGAAACGCGCGAAAAACTGCTTACCGGTGGCCAGTTGGGCCATTTAAAGCGAACAGATGCCCCTTCACTTCGCTACTTGCGCGAATTTCGTGTTAAACAGATCGAGTTGAAGGAAGGCGAAAAGATCACAGTTGAAGGATTTGTGGTTGGTGAGCGTGTGGATGTAATAAGCGTCAGCAAGGGCAAGGGTTTCGCAGGTGCAATGAAACGTCATGGGTTCGCTGGTGGGCCGATCACCCATGGTCAGTCAGACCGTCAACGGTCGGTTGGCTCCATTGGCGCTACCACGACGCCCAGCCGTGTGTTTAAAGGCAAAAAGATGCCTGGTCGCATGGGCAATGATCGTGTGACTTCACAGAATCTTAAAATCGCCCTTGTCGATCAGGAGCGTAATTTGATCGGTGTCCACGGGTCGGTGGCTGGTGGCAAAGGCGCGGTTGTCGCCATCAAGGAGGCACGCAAAGAGTAGGCAGCGGCCTCAACGATGCGGAATAAATTATGAAATTAGACGTCTACAGCATGAAGGGCAAAAAGCTCGAAAAGCAGATTGATCTGCCCAAAAAGATCTTTGAAGCCCCGATTAACACCGATTTGATGCACCAGGCATACGTGCGCCAGATGGCCAATGGTCGCGCTGGTACCCACAAAACAAAAACCCGCGCCGAAGTTCGCGGTGGTGGGCGCAAGCCTTGGCGGCAGAAGGGCACAGGCCGCGCACGTCAGGGATCCATTCGTTCGCCTCAGTGGGTTGGCGGTGGTGGCGTGCATACGCCCCGGCCCCGCGACTATGCTAAGAAAATGCCGTTGAAAATGAGGCGAGCTGCGCTTCGCTCTGCACTTTCCGTCAAGGCAGCCGACCAGGAAATTGTTATGGTGGATGCCTTTGTTGTCAATGAAGGAAAAACCAAGCTGATGGTTGAGTCACTGAGCAAGTTGGCTGGTGAAAGCACAGTTTTGCTCGTGTTAGCAGTAAAAGACGACAATTATGAAACGGTCACTCGGGCAAGCCGAAACATCGCAGGCGTGACCACACTGCTGGCAAACTACTTGAACATTCGTGATCTGCTTGGCCACGACAAAGTAGTTATGCCGGTCGATGCAATCAAAACTATTGAAAGTTATCTGGGTTAGGATCAGGCCATGACGAGTATATACGATGTTCTAAAACGTCCGATCATCACTGAGAAGTCTAACTACCAGAACACGAAGCTTAATCAAGTGGCCTTTGAGGTCGCCTCGGAAGCGACAAAAGCAATGATCAAAGACGCCGTTGAATTAATGTTTGATGTAACTGTGGAACGCGTCAATGTGACAAATGTGCCCGCCAAGCGTACTCGCCGTTGGCAGAGTCGCCGAGTTAAAGTGCGGCGTAGTGGTTACAAGAAAGCAATTGTGACACTAACTGAAGGTCAAAACGTTGATGTCTTCGAAGGTGTGAAGTAATGGCTGTAAAGAAATTTAAACCGACCTCTCCCGGGCGGCGAGGCATGACGGGCAACACGTTCGAAAAGCTGACCCGATCAACGCCTGAACGTTCGCTAATTGCCAAGAAAAAGAATTTTGGCGGCCGCAACGGAGGCGGAAGGATAACGGTTCGCCATCGAGGTGGTGGGCATCGTCGCCGTGTTCGCATAGTGGATTTCAAGCGGGATAAGCGTGAAATTCCTGCCCGAGTTGCTGCTATCGAATATGATCCGAACCGCTCAGCGAATATTGCGCTCCTTCACTACGTGGATGGAGAAAAACGCTACATTCTTGCTCCGGTAGGCCTCGGTGTTGATGATCAGGTTGTTGCTGGTCCGGGCGCTGACATCAAACCCGGCAATAGCCTGCCGATTGCCAATATTCCGACCGGCACAATGATTCATAACATTGAGATGAAAGTGGGCCGCGGAGGTCAATTGGTGCGCTCTGCAGGTGGGGCAGCTCAACTAAGCGCCAAAGAGGGCGATTATGCCCAAATTCGTATGCCATCTGGAGAAGTTCGGTTGATCCGGCAAGATTGCTATGCCACCATCGGTCAGGTTGGCAACGTTGATCACGGTAACATCAAGCTCGGAAAAGCCGGGCGAAAACGCCATATGGGCATCCGACCCACAGTGCGTGGCACGGCGATGTCTCCGAAAGATCATCCGCATGGTGGTGGCGAAGGCCGTTCCCCGATTGGAATGGCGAGTCCCAAAAGCCCCTGGGGTAAACCCACGTTGGGTAAGAAGACCCGCCGAAATAAGGCAACAGATAAGTATATTGTTCGCCGTCGCCGAACTAAGAAATCGCGACGCTAAGCGGACACGGAGAGAATTGTTATGGGACGATCGCTAAAGAAGGGTCCTTTCGTTGACCCGAAACTATTGAAGAAGGTTGAAGCCATGAATGATCGAAAAGAGAAAAAGGTCATTCGCACGTGGAGTCGCGCCAGCCAGATCTTCCCCCAAATGGTAGGGCATACCATCGCCGTACATGACGGCAGACGGCACGTGCCGATTTACATCACGGAGAATATGGTCGGGCATCGGCTCGGCGAATTTGCGCCCACTCGAACGTATCGTGGCCATCTGGTTGAGAAAAAGACTCGCCGCGTAGAGGTTGAGGAATAAGCATGGCAACAGATATTCGTGCGCACGCGCGGCGCATCCCGATCTCGGCACAAAAAGTCCGCCTGGTGGTGAACCTGGTCCGTGGCAAGAATGTGGTGGACGCGTTGGATATTTTGCGATTTACCACAGCCAAAGCAGCTGGACCGGTAGCTAAATTGTTGAGTTCAGCGATTGCCAATGCTGAACAAAATCAGGGTGTTGGCCGCGATGAGCTTTACGTGTACCAAATTATGGCAGATGAAGGCGCCACTCGAAAATGGCGTCGCTTTGGGGCCCGCGGCCGCTTTAAACCCTGGTTGCGTCGCTCGTCTCATATCAGCGTCGTTTTGCGGGAGCGCGATAGCTCCCGGGTAGCTTAGGAGAAATTATGGGTCGAAAAGTTCATCCAGTTGGGTTCCGTCTCAAAGTCAACAAAACTTGGGATGGCCGCTGGTTCGCTGAAGGAAAAGAGTATGTTGACCGATTGCATCAGGATTTTCAGATCCGTGATTTGATCAACAAATCTGCGCCCCGAGCTGGTGTTTCTCGAATTGAAATTGAGCGCTTTCCTGGAAACGTGAAGATACAGGTGCACACAGCCAAACCTGGCATTTTGATCGGACGCAAGGGAGAAAATGTAAAAGTCTTGCGCAAAGATCTTGAGGCTCTCGTCGGCATCAAAATCGATCTGGACATTAAGGAAATCAAAGATCCAGATCTTGATGCCAAGCTGGTTGCCCAGAATATTGCCGATCAACTTGAGCGCCGCATTGCCTATCGGCGTGCAATTAATCGTGCTCTTCAGCAGTCGATGAGAGCAGGCGCCCAGGGAATCAAAGTGGAAGTAGCTGGCCGATTGGGTGGGGCGGATATGTCTCGTAGGGTTTGGATGCGAGATGGTCGCGTGCCCCTGCACACTTTGCGGGCCGATATTGACTACGCGATCGTTGAAGCGATTACGCAATATAGCGTGATCGGTGTAAAGGTCTGGATTTACCGCGGCGAGATTTTGCCCGAAGCCGAAACTGAACCCGAAAACACGGAAGGCGTGTACGTTAGCGAGTGATCGCGCGTTAGAACTGAGGATTTTATTATGTTGATGCCGAAGCGAACAAAATTCCCCAAGATGCATCGTGGCCGCATGCGCGGCAAAGCCAGCCGCGGCGCCGAACTGCACTATGGGGAATACGGTTTGCAATCCCTTGATCCGGGCTGGATTTCAGCACGGCAGATCGAGGCGGCTCGTCGCGCCATTGTTCGCGCCGCTCGCCGCCGAGGAAAAGTGTGGATCCGTATCTTTCCGGATAAGCCGATTACCCAGAGAGCAGCGGAAACCCGCATGGGTAAGGGCAAAGGCAATGTGGAATATTGGGCGGCAGTTGTGAAACCTGGGCGCGTGATGTTTGAAGTTGGCGGTATGCCCGAGGATGTGGCCTTGGAGGCTCTGCGGCTTGCTGCATACAAAATGTCTGTCCGCACGAAAGTTATCCGCCGCACTGAGTTTTTGAGTGAGTGATTTGATGAATACAGAAGAAATACGTAATCTCTCGGTTGATAAGATCCAGGACGAACTGGATCAGGCGCGTGAAGAGTTGATGCGCATGCGCTTCCAGCAAGCCACGGGCGAACTGACGAATCACAATCTTCCCAAAGGCACGCGCCGCAAAATTGCGCGCTTGTTGACAATATTAAACGAAAAATCGCTCTCTGAAGAGAGCGCGCAAGGTGAAGCATGAATAATCGTCGACGTGTAGAAGGTGTCGTCACCAGCGACAAGATGGAAAAAACCGTGGTCGTAAAAACCACACGGGCTTTTCAGCATCCGCTTTATGGCAAGGTGGTCGAATCAAACCGCAAGCTTATCGCCCATAGTGAGTTGGATGCAAAAATCGGAGATAAAGTCCGATTAGTGGAAAGCCGCCCTCTGTCCAAGACAAAGCGCTGGGTCGTCGAGGAAATCCTCAAAGGCCTGGCCCATGAGGAGGCCGCCAAGTGATTCAGACTGAATCTCGCCTGCGTGTTGCAGATAATACGGGCGCGCGTGAAGTGCTGGTTATCAAGGTCCAAGGCGGCTCACGCAGGCGCTATGCTCGAGTGGGCGACATTGTAGTGGCTACGGTTAAAAGCGCTGCACCGCAAGGTTCGGTGAAGAAAAGTGAAGTGGTTCGTGCCGTAGTGGTTCGCACGGCCAAAGAGTGGCAGCGGGAGGATGGTTCATTTATCCGCTTTGACGACAACGCCGCCGTGATCCTTGAAGGCACGACCACCACGCCGCGCGGCACCCGCATTTTTGGTCCAGTGGCTCGAGAATTGCGCGATCGTGGTTTTATGCGCATTGTTTCGCTGGCTCCTGAGGTTCTTTAGGAAGACACGATGAAAACGAGAGTAAAAATCCGTAAAGGTGACACTGTGGAGGTTATTGCTGGTCGCGAGCAGGATAAAGGCCGGCGCGGCGAAGTAATTCGCGTGCTTCCCAAAGAGAACCGGGTTGTGGTTCAAGGCATCAATGTCCGCAAGAAGCACCAACGTCAGGTGCAGTCACAGGGCCGCACGCTCACTCCGGGAATTATCGAATTTGAGGCGCCCTTTCACCTGTCAAATGTTCTTCTCGTTTGCCCAAAATGCGGCAAACCCGCCCGGGTTGGGGTGCATCGCGACGAAGACGGTTCACCACACCGTGTTTGCAAAAATTGTGGCAAGCAGGTTGATTAGGTTTTTTGGAGTTATTGAATGGCTCATGCATTAAAACAACAATATGACAAAGAGATAGTGCCCGAACTTCAGAAGGCACTTGATCTAAAGAATGTCATGGAAGTTCCTAAGCTAACCAAGGTCGTCCTGAACATAGGCGTCGGTGAAGCTTTGGATAACGCCAAGGCACTTGATTCCGCCGTTGAGGATTTGACCACTATTGCCGGACAGAAACCGGTGGTTACGCTGGCTCGCAAGAGTATCGCCAACTTCAAACTGCGCGAAGGCCGCGCCATTGGCGTGAAAGTAACACTGCGGGGTGAGCGCATGTGGTCATTTTTTGATCGTTTGGTTAATTTGGCATTGCCGAGAGTCCGCGATTTTCGCGGCATTTCACCCGACTCGTTTGACGGGCGCGGCAACTACACACTGGGTTTGAATGAGCAACTCGTGTTTCCTGAAATCCAATACGACAGTATTGATCAGGTGCGCGGGCTTGAGATTACGTTGGTAACAACGGCTCGAACTGATGAAGAAGGGCGCGCACTATTGCGTATGCTGGGCATGCCCTTCAAGGGAGAAGCATAGTATGGCAAAGAAATCAATGGTTGTTCGCGAAACACGTCGCAAGTACGAAACTCGTGTTCGCAATCGTTGCAAAGTCTGCGGACGACCGCGTGGCTATATTCGCCGGTTTGGCCTCTGCCGCATTTGCTTTCGAGAGTTTGCGCTCGACGGCAAGATCCCTGGCGTCGTCAAGGCCTCGTGGTAGGGAATAGGAGCTAAAAAATGTCAATGACGGATCCTATCGCTGATATGTTGACCAGACTGCGTAACGCAGTAATGGCTGGGCACACGCTAGTTGCAATGCCAAGCTCGAACTTAAAAGCCGCAATTGCTCAAATCCTCAAGGAAGAGGGCTTTGTCGAGAGCTTTGAGATCGTGGAGGGTGAGATCCCGGCCTTTAAAATTTTACGGGTCAACCTAAAATATCTTGGAGATCGCCGCGAACGCCGTTCGGTGATCAGCGGGCTTGAGCGCGTTAGTAAGCCCGGTCGTCGAGTGTATGCCAAGCGTACTGAGATACCCTGGGTGCTTTCCGGATTGGGCATAGCAATTCTTTCCACGCCCAGGGGTGTTATGAGTGGCCAGCGCGCTCGCCAGATGGGCGTCGGCGGCGAAATTTTGTGTAAGGTTTGGTAGCCGTTTCGGCTGCTTTGGAGGTTTTATTGTGTCTCGCGTAGGACGAATGCCCATCGATATCCCGTCTGGGGTCGATGTAGAAATTAAGGAATCCCAGGTTCGGGTTAAAGGACCTAAGGGCGAGCTTATGCATAGCTTTCCCCAAACGATTTCCTTCACTCGCGAGGGTGAACAGGTTATGGTCGGGCGCGTCTCAGACGAGAAATTTAGCCGCTCGATGCATGGTACGGCGCGGGCACTGGTAAACAACATGGTTGTGGGCGTGAGCGAAGGTTTTTCAAAAACGCTGGAAGTTCATGGTGTTGGCTATCGCCCAGATATGAACGGGAAAAACCTGGTTCTACACGTTGGGTATTCCCATCCCGTTGAATTTGAGCCTGGAGACGGCATTTCTTTCGAGATTGATACGAAAACTGGCGAGATTAAAGTGTTGGGTCACAACAAGGAGCTTGTTGGAGAAACTGCCGCGCGTATTCGAAAGACCCGGCCACCTGAACCCTACAAGGGTAAAGGGATCAGATATCAAGGCGAACATGTTCGTCGCAAAGCCGGTAAGGCCGGCAAGGCTGCTTAGTAAGGTAAAACGATATGGCTAAGAAAACAAGATCACAAGCAAGATTGAAACGACATCTGCGTGTGCGCAAGAAAATCTCTGGCACCGCTGAAAAGCCGCGCCTCAATGTGTTTCGCAGCCTGACCGATATTTACGCCCAGGTGGTTGACGATATTGCCGGCAAAACCATTGTGTCTGCCTCCAGTATTGATAAGGAGCTGCGCAAAGAGATGAAGGGCAAAGCTAAATCTGAACAGGCCCGCATTGTTGGAGAGGCCGTAGCGAAGCGTGCTAAGGCTCAAGGCATTAATGCGGTTGTTTTTGACCGTGGCGGGTTTCGTTTCAGCGGTCGGGTTAAAGCTTTGGCCGATGGCGCACGCGAAGAAGGATTGAAGTTCTAATCAGGAGACGGATATGACCGAATATCAAGGTTCGGAATTTGAACGCGAGTTAGAAGAAAAGACGATTGAAATCCGTCGTGTGGCCAAAGTGGTCAAAGGTGGGCGTCGGTTTTCATTTCGGGTCACTGTGGTCGTTGGCGATAACGGCGGCCAGGTGGGTGCTGGTGTAGGCAAAGCCAACACTGTTCCGGACGCAATTCGTAAAGCGGCAGGCCGTGCTCGCAAATCTATGCGCCGCATGAGCTTGTATGGAACCACCATCCCGCACGCAGTAATAGGCGAAGTTGGCGGAGCACGCGTCTTGCTTAAGCCCGCCTCGCCGGGTACCGGCGTGATCGCTGGTGGCGGCGTGCGCGCGGTAATGCAGGCTGTCGGCATTCAAGATATCCTGACTAAATCGTTGGGCAGCGCAAACATTCACAATGTTGTGATGGCCACAATGGATGCCTTGGAAAAGTTGAAATCAGTTGATGAACAAGCGCGGCTGCGCGGAAAAGACATTAAAGAATTAATGCCGTTCTGGGAGCGGGGCAAGAATGGCATATAAGAAACCCACAGGAAAGCAAGTAGTAATCAAACTCGTGCGCAGCCCGATTGGTTACTCCAAGCGTCAAAAAGGAACCGTTCGCGCACTCGGCTTGCGTCGGCTGCTTCAAACGGTCACCCAGGAAGATACGCCGGTGCTGCGCGGTATGCTTGATCGCGTCAGCCATCTGGTCGAAGTTGAAGAGGCATAACTTATGAAGCTGCATGAATTGCGCCCCAACGAGGGCAAACAAAAGAGACGTCGCCGGGTAGGGCGTGGCATTGCTGCTGGCCGCGGCAAAACTGCTGGCCGCGGCACCAAGGGCCAGGGAGCTCGCGCGGGGGGCGGGTCGGGGCTCTATCACCAGGGTGGCAATCTGCCTTTCTTTCGCAGCTTGCCCTTCAAGCGAGGTTTTACTCCGCCGAATCGCCTTACCTACAACGAGATCAACCTTGATCAGTTGGAAGGCTTCAAAGCCAACAGCGAAGTTTCTCCCGACACTTTAGAGAAAGCGCGTTTGCTGCGCAAAAACAATAACCCGATCGTGGTACTTGGGCGCGGCGAAATTACCAAAGCCTTGAAGGTCCGCGTCCACCGCGTAACTAAGGGAGCAAAGGCAAAGATCGAAGCCGCTGGCGGGTCTGTCGAAATCATTCAATCCGACGTTGAAACGCCTGCTGAGGAGAAGAAGGAATGAAGCGTTCCGCTTGGCGCTATCTTTGGACCGCACCGGATATTCGGCGCAAACTTTTAATCACCCTGATGATCTTGGTGATTTATCGTTTTGTTGCCCATATTCCAATTCCCGGGGTCGACCGCGATGTAATCTCGCAACTGGCCTCTGGTGGAGGCGCGGCCGGCACGCTGGTTGGTTTGATCGACCTGATTTCGGGCGGAACCCTGCTGAATTTCTCCGTCCTGGCAATGGGTGTGTACCCTTACATTACGGCCCAGATTATTTTGCAATTGTTGGTTCCCATCATCCCCTCGTTACAGCAAAAAATGGAAGAAGATCCGCGTGAAGGCCGAAAATGGCAGGAGCGTTGGACATATATTTTGTCGGTGCCAATGGCCGCGCTCACCGCGATTGGCCAAATAAACATATTTTCGAGTTTAGCGGGCTCGCCGGTCGTCGCAAACTTTGGGCTTGGCCCAGGAGACGCGCTTCCTTCCATCACGATTATTTTCAGTATGACCGCTGGCACTATGTTTGCGATCTGGTTGGGAGAGCTGATTTCTGAATACGGAATTCGCAATCAAGGGCTCTCCCTGATTATTTTTGCAGGCATTATTGCGCGCATCCCGAGCAACTTTGCGCAGCTAATCACATCTTCGTCAAGTCCTGTGCCAACAATTGGGGTAATCGCCGCCATAATGATCCTAACGATTTTCGTGATCGTCTATGTTCAGCAGGGGCGCCGTAACGTCCCAGTGATGTATCCTGGTCGGCGCGTAGGCAATCGTATGTCGATGCCCGTGAAAGGCACCCTCCCGCTGATGGTGAACATGGCTGGCATGATCCCGCTCATTTTCGCCCAAGCTATATTGCAGTTTCCGTCGATCGTCTCCAGTTTCTTTGCAAGATCCGGTACAGCATGGGTTGCTGGGTTGGCGGCTGCCACGCAAAACTTCTTTGATCCCAACAGAGGTTGGTATTGGCTGTTGTATTTCCTGATGGTTGTGGCTTTTGCTTTCTTTTATACGGACGTTCTCTTTGCGCAGCAGAACTATGGCGAAAATCTGAAACGTGCCGGCGCCCAAATTCCAGGCGTGAGCCGGGGAGCGCCCACCCAGCGCTATCTAACCCGTGTGCTCAGGCGCATAACGTTGCCTGGTGCGGTTTTCTTGGGCGTCATCGCAATTTTGCCCTATCTCGTGACTGTCCTCCTGCCCTTTTTGGCGACCGGCGGAGGCTCGACCGGCTTGTTCCTCGTCAGCTCCTCGGGCTTGTTGATCGTGGTGGGCACAGTGCGTGAGACCTTCTTCAACATTGATGCTGAGTTGAAGTTGCATGGCTATGAAGAATCGCTGTTAGTGCGCTAATCGGAACGCGTGTGCCAATATACATTGTGATCGTTGGCCCTCCGGGTGCGGGTAAAGGGACTCAGGCGGAAATCGTTTCGAAGAAGTTGGGCTTGGCCCATATTTCTTCTGGAGCCATCTTCCGAAAGAACATTAAAAACCAAACACAACTAGGAATGCTGGTAAAGGAAATTCTGGACCGCGGCGATCTTGTGCCAGACGATGCCACCCAAGCCATGATCGAACACAGGCTTGAACAGCCCGATTGCAAAGCGGGTGCACTCCTCGATGGTTTTCCTCGTACCCCAACCCAAGCGGTTGCGCTTGAGGAGATGCTCAAGAAATTTGGCGGGCAGGTCGATGCGGTGCCCTACATTCAAGTTCCCGAAGCAGACCTCGTGGAACGTTTGAGCGGGCGCTGGACATGCCGGGCAGAAGGGCATATCTTCAATGAGAAGTCCAATCCGCCAAAGCAAGCCGGCACCTGTGATATTGACGGCTCAGAGCTATACCAGCGCGAAGATGATCGCAGAGAGACGGTTCAGCGACGCATTCATGTCTACATGGAACAAACCGCTCCGCTAGTTGAATATTACCGGGAGCAGGGCAAGCTGATCGAGATCAATGGCGATCAACCGATTGATACGGTAACTGCGGATTTGTTGGCCGTCTTGCCCAAGCCGGAGCAGCCATGAGTTGGGAACGGAATATTGTTCTTAAAAGCTCGGCTGAGATCGAAATCATGCAGCAGGCCGGCCACATCAATGCGCTCGCCCTGGAGGAGGTCCGTAAGAATATCCGTCCAGGGATAACAACGGGCGAATTGGATAGCCTAGCAGAACAGGTGATACGGGATAATCACGGCCAGCCTGCCTTTCTGGATTATCCGGGGCCCTATCCCTACCCGGCCACAATCAACGCCAGCATCAATGAAGAGCTGGTGCATGGCCTGCCAGGCAAGCGGGCGCTTAAGGAAGGCGATATCTTTTCGGTTGATTGCGGGACGATTTTTGAAGGTTTTGTCGGAGATTCCGCGTTTACCGTGGCTATCGGAGATGTCAGCGATGAAGCTCAAAAGTTGCTTGAGGTGACGGAAAAATCTTTGGAAATTGGGATTGCACAAATGCGCTCGGGCAATCATGTTGGAGACGTCTCATCGGCGATTCAAACGTTCGTTGAGAAAAATGGTTTCCATGTCCCGCGCGAGTATTCTGGGCATGGGGTTGGGCGCAAAATGCACGAAGGCCCGCAAGTGCCGAATTATGGCTTGGCTGGGCGAGGGCTCGTGCTGAGCCCTGGGCTGACCATTGCGCTCGAACCTATGGTTCTGGTTGGCACCGCTCGAACGCGCGTACTGGAAGACCAGTGGACGGTTACATCTGCTGATGGCTCACTCACAGCCCACTTTGAGCATAGTGTGGCAGTCACAGATGGAGACCCCTTAATACTCACGCAATAGTGAGCGGGTATGGACGGATTGTTAGAGAACAGTTATAATCGCAGTTTTGGGTGCACAAGGCATTCGTCGTGCCGCCCGAAATTTGAAGGAGAAGTTTGATGAAGGTTTCGGCCTCAATTAAAAGGCGATGTGCCAAGTGCAAGGTTGTAAAACGCAAGGGGCGCCTTTTTATAATTTGTGAAAACCCAAAGCATAAGCAGCGACAAGGCTAAGGTGATTAATGGCACGTATTGAAGGCGTAGATCTACCGCGCGAGAAGCGCGTTGATATCGGACTGACCTACATCTTTGGGGTTGGTTTGCCTAGCTCTTTGGCGATGCTCAAGGACACTGAGATTGATCCGTCCACGCGCGTTAAGGATTTGACGGATGATGAAATTAGCAAACTGCGCGAGTACATTACAAAGAACCTTCAGGTTGAAGGCGATTTGCGCCGGGACGTGCAGCTTAACATCAAGCGGCTGATGGAAATCGGAAGCTACCGGGGAATGCGCCATCGCCGCGGATTGCCAGTGCGTGGTCAAAGAACTCGTACGAACGCTCGCACTCGTAAAGGACCCGCCAAAACTGTGGCTGGTCGTGGCCGCAGGCGCGGCGCCACCAAGAAGTAGGATTAGGAGCTTATTGAATGGCTGAAGCCAAGAAATCAAAATCTCGTAGCGGTGGACGTAAAGCCAAACGCGTCCTCTCCTCCGGACAGATACACATATTTGCCACGTTCAATAACACGATCGTGACAATTACGGATGATCAGGGCAATACGGTGAGTTGGGCAAGTGGTGGGTCTGTTGGTTTCAAGGGCTCGCGCAAAAGCACGCCCTTTGCGTCTCGCCTTGCTACTGAGAAAGCCGTGAAAATTGCGCTGGACATGGGCATGCAGGAAGTCGAATTGTATGTCAAAGGCCCTGGTCCTGGACGGGAGTCGGCGGTTAGAGCAGTCCAAACCCTTGGGCTTAAAGTGAAGTCTATTTCGGATGTTACTCCTGTGGCGCATAATGGTTGTCGCCCGCCTAAGCGGCGTAGAAATTAGGACAAAAGGTTAGTCTATGGCTAGATACACAGATCCAGTTTGTAAGCTCTGCCGCCGTGAAGGTGAAAAGCTGTTTTTAAAGGGCGAGCGTTGCTTCTCGCCGAAATGCGCCATTGAGCGTCGAAATTACCCACCGGGCCCGCACGGACGCTCTTCGCAGTGGCGTCGGTCTAGGGAATCCGATTTTGGCAAGCAGCTGCGCGCTAAGCAGAAAGCGCGCCGCGTGTATGGTGTGCTTGAGCGTCAATTCCGTCGCTATTTCAAGGAAGCGCTAAAATCGCGCGGCCTTACCGGCCTCACCATGTTGCAAATGCTGGAATCTCGGATGGACAATGTGATTTATCGAATGGGCTTTGCCAGCAGCCGAGCCCAAGCCCGACAATTGGTAAGCCACGGACATTTCCTGGTAAATGGTCGCCGCACGGATGTGCCCTCGATGTTGATTAAAGAAGGCGACATTATCGAACTCCGCGAAGGTTCACGCAAGAAGACCTTTTTCAAAGAGCTGTCGGATTTGGCTAAAGCACGCAACGCTCCGGAGTGGGTCGAACGGGACCTGAAAAAATTCTCCGGAAGCATCAAGCGCATCCCCGAACGCTCGGAGATTGATGCAAACCTCAACGAGCAGTTAATTGTTGAGTTCTACTCTCGATAAACCCGCCGGCTCCGCGCCGCTGATGGGGAAGGACTAGATTGTGATTGTCTTGAGCAACATGGTAACTCCGAGAATTGAGCGCGAAGCAGAAGCGCGCAATTACGGCAAATATGCGGTTAGTCCGCTGGAACGTGGCTATGGCACTACCCTTGGCAACGCCTTACGTCGTGTGTTGTTATCCTCGTTGGAAGGTACCGCAATTACGTCAATGCGTGTTACCGATATCCAGCACGAATATACTGAGATTCCGGGTATTCGCGAAGATGTGATTCAAATTATGCTGCAATTGAAGCAACTGCGCATGAAGCTGCATGAAGGCGAAAGCTCTCGCATGCATCTGGAAGTTAAAGGCGAGGGCGTTGTCACGGCCGCTGATATCATTACAACAGCAGAAATTGAGATCGTCAATCCTGACCTTTACTTGTTTACCTCCGACAGCAGCAAGACCAAAATTGAAATTGAATTGACCGCAGAGCGGGGCCGTGGCTATTCAC
Organism: Chloroflexota bacterium; assembly: GCA_009391835.1. Taxonomy (GTDB): domain Bacteria; phylum Chloroflexota; class Anaerolineae; order Anaerolineales; family UBA11579; genus QWJF01. Next base: position 14,399 of record QWJF01000010.1, read on the forward strand.
CAGCCAATGATCGCAGCGGAAAGTTGCCGATTGGCGAGCTGCCCGTGGATGCCATATTCACGCCGGTTCGCCGCGTGAATTGGGAGGTTGATTCAGCTCGCGTGGGCCAAAGCACGAATTACGACAAGCTGCAAATGGAAATTTGGACGGACGGCACAGTCTCGCCCGAAGATGCAATGAGCACGGGAGCTGGCATCCTAATTGAACACTTGCGGCACATCGCCGGAGTGACGGAAATCACGCTTGGCCCAATTGAAGAAGATGAGCAGGAAGATGCCCGGCTTTCTAGTGAAGTCTACGATACGCCAATTGAAAACCTCGATCTTTCAGTGCGCGTCTTCAATTCTCTTAAACGCGCAGGAATCACTACTGTAGGAGAGGTGTTAGACCTGCTCAACAAGGGCGAAGACGCGGTAATGTCGATTCGCAACTTTGGCGATAAGAGTCGTGACGAGCTTGTTGAAAAGATGCAGGAAAAGAATTACATGGACGATGAATCTGTGGCCGGCCCGAATGGCAACAGCGAAGATGTGGAGTAGATTGTATGCGACATAAAATTGCTGGAAAAAGACTCGACCGCCACCAGGGAGCGCGAAATGCGCTCCGCCGCACATTGGTAAAGCAGCTCTTCGAGTTTGAGCGCATCCGCACTACGCGAGCAAAAGCCGAGGCCATTCGTGGCCAGGCCGAAAAGTTGATTACCTTGGCCAAGCGGGGCAATGCGGCTACGGAAGAAAATCCCGCCAAGATGGTGCATGCTCGCCGATTGGCTGCCGCCCGTCTGGACGATGCGCGCATTGTCATGATGCTGTTTGACGATATAGCGCCTCGTTATACGGATCGACCGGGTGGCTACACCCGCATGCTCAAATTGGGCCCTCGCGTGGGCGACCGCGCCGAGATGGTGCTCTTGGAGCTTGTAGAGTAATTTGGATTCAACCGGCATAGTCCGGTGAAGATAACTGGCTAAACCAGTTATATGGCACGTTACAAAGTAGTCTTAATATACGATGGCACAGATTTTAGTGGCATGCAGCGGCAGTCAAATGCGCGTAGCGTCCAGGGCGATTTTGAAAAAGCTCTGGCGCGGTTGGGCTGGCAAGATACATCAATTCTTTTCGCTGGTCGCACCGATGCAGGTGTGCATGCCTCCGGACAGGTAGTTGCGTTTGATTTGATGAATTGGACTCATTCAACGTCCGATTTACAAAATGCGCTTAACGCCAATCTGCCGCAAGATATGGGAGTGCTTGGCATACAGGAAGTGCAGGATGAGTTTCATCCTCGCTACGATGCCACAGAGCGGACATATCAATACCGGATTATCTGCCATCCGCACCGCGATCCACTGAGGGAGCGATACGCCTGGCGAGTGTGGCCCGAAATCGAATTGTCTCGCTTTCAAAAAGCGGCCGACTTGCTGGTTGGCGAACACGATTTCAGCGCCTTTGGGACACCGCCGAAGGAAAACGGCCCAACCATTCGCAAGGTGTTTGCTGCTGAAGTGCAGAAGATTGGCAAAGAAGAGTTTCTCTTCGAGATAAAAGCCAACGCCTTTCTTTACCATATGGTTCGAAGGATTGTTGGCCTTTTGGTAAAGATCGGGCAGGGTAGCAGCGAGCCCGAATTAGTTTTACAGAAGTTTGAAGGAGTGGCCGAGTTAATTCAGGAATTGGCCCCCGCGAATGGTTTGTGCCTGGTGAATGTAGATTACAACTAAATGAAAGAAGGACTGCGAGAGCAGATATGAATCAAAAAAGTTATTATCCGAAAGCGCATGAGATATCCAACGACTGGTATTTGGTGGACGCGGCTGGCCGCAATCTGGGCCGCTTAGCCTCACGCATTGCCACCGTCTTGATCGGCAAGCATAAGCCTGACTATATGCCTGGTGTAGATGGTGGTGATAACGTGGTGGTCACAAATTGTGAAAAGATCACTGTCACTGGCAAGAAACTGGATGACAAAATCTATTACAGGCATAGTGGCTATCCGGGTGGCATCAAATCGAACACGTTGCGCGAGATGCTCGAAAAAACTCCGGATCGAGTAATTCGGCAGGCGGTGTGGGGCATGTTGCCCCACAATAAGCTTGGCCGTAAATTGTTAAAGAAGCTCAAAGTATATGCTGGCGAAGAGCATCCCCACGGTCCGCAGAACCCCAAACTGCTGGCACTGGACTGAGGAGTAAGGTATGGCTGAAACATATTACGAAGGAATAGGCCGCCGCAAATCGAGCACCGCACGTGTGCGTGTGACTCCCGGCACAGGTCTATTCACAGTGAACGACAAGCCTCTTGAGGAGTATTTTCCCCGCATGGGCGATACCGAGGCTATTTTCGTTCCCTTGGATGAAACCGCAACCAAATCCTCCGTGGACGTTAGTGTTCACGTGCGCGGTGGAGGGCCAACGGGCCAGACTGGCGCAGTGGTCATGGGCTTAGCTAGGGCGCTCTCTAAGATGAATCCGGATTGGCATCCAGTGATGGCAAAGGGCGGGTTGCTCCGCCGCGACTCTCGAATGAAAGAGCGTAAAAAACCTGGACTCAAGCGTGCTCGCAAAGCTCCAACGTACACAAAGCGCTAAATCCAAAACCGCAGGCGATGCCTGCGGTTTTCTTTTAGAATAGTTTGGTTTTAAAGGAGGCATTTCATGGGAAAACATGTCGGCATTATTTTGCTTGGCCTCGGGCCGGGCAACCCCAAGCAAGTAACCCGTGAGGCATGGGCCGTTCTTAATGAGGCCGATGAGGTCTACTTGCGCACCAATCGCCACCCAGTGGTCGCCTCGCTGCCCGCCACCCTCACCGTTCACAGCTTCGACGATCTCTACGAGAAAACATCGAATTTTGACGACGTGTATGCGCAAATAGTGGAACAAGTCATGGAATTGGCGAAACGCCCCCAAGGTGTTGTTTACGCGGTTCCCGGCCATCCCTTTGTTGCTGAGGCCACATCTCGAGAAATTGCAACCCGTGCAAAAGATCTGCAAATCCCAGTCAAGCTTGTGCAAGGATTGAGTTTTGTGGAGCCGGCGCTTGCCGCGCTTGAGTTGGATCTGCTTCCCCAAACGACCATCGTGGATGCCCTGGATCTGTTGACGCAACATCATCCCTTATTCCCCCCAAGTGCGCCCGCCCTCGTCGCGCAACTGTATTCCCAACAGGTGGCTGCGGAGGTTAAGCTTACGCTGATGGCGGCCTATCCGGACGATCATTCCGTTCATTTGATCCACGCGGCCGGAACCAGCGGTGAACTCGTTGAAAGCGTGCCGTTGCATGCAATGGATCGCAGTCCAAAAATAGGGGTCCTAACCGCGCTTTATGTGCCAGCAATTTCGCCGCACTCCTCCTTTGAGGAGTTGCAGGAATTAATTGCCCATTTGCGATCTCCTGAGGGATGTCCCTGGGATCGAGAACAAACCCATCTCGCCCTACGGCGAAATCTTTTGGAGGAAACCTACGGGGTGCTCGCCGCGCTGGATAGCGAAGATGTTGGAGATATGCAGGAGGAATTTGGAGATTTGCTTATTCAGATTGTCCTCCACGCACAGATTGCCGCCGAGGCAGGGGAGTTCACCATGTCCGACGTGATCCGGGGAGTTTATACAAAGCTGATAGATCGCCACCCACACGTATTTGGTGATCTGGAATTAGGAGACGCGGAAGCCGTGATTGATAACTGGGAGCATCTCAAGGCTGAAGAACGCGAAGCAAAGGGAGATACGGGAAGAGGGCTGCTTGATGGCGTAGCGAATGCGCTTCCCGCGCTCACACAGGCTGAGTCCTATGGCTCACGCGCCGCGCGCGTGGGTTTTGAATGGCCCAATATTGCAGGCGTGCTGGAGAAAATCGATGAAGAAATAGTTGAGCTCTGCCAGGCGAAAGAGCCTACAGAGCGCAGGTCCGAGTTCGGAGATTTGCTTTTTGCACTGGTCAACTTGGCTCGATGGTTGGATTTGGACCCCGAGGTGGCTTTGCGCGAGGCCAATGCTCGCTTCAAAAACCGCTTTGCGTACGTTGAGTCCAGCGCCGTTCAGCAGGGGAAGTCCTTAAAAGAAATGAGCCTGGAAGAAATGGAAGCTCTTTGGCAGCATAGCAAATCAAACCAATAGCTTAAGCAAAGCCTTAGCCTCCTGGCTCATTTCAATCAAGCTTCCCATAACGTTCCCCAGCCTCAATGCCCACTGGAAAAATATTTCCTGGCTGGGGAAGGGGGCAGGTTGCGAACTCTGTAAATGAGCATGGAGGGCTATACGCTCGATTAAAATCAATCACTACGCTCTCCCCTTCCGCAACTTCGGTAATCAAATAACGACCAGCTGGATAAGTGCTCACTCCGGCTGTTGTGTCTCGAAAGATAATATAGAAAGAATTGTCTTCGAGGCGTTCAGCATCTAGGCTAAAAATGTCGTCCTGGATGGCAAATTCGAGGCGAGCATCCATTTGCCCGCTTCGCTGGATGCCTACGAAATCAGCAACTATGACCGCTTTCGGGGGATCGTATGGGATGATCTTGGCTGGAATTCGAAATGCCCCATTCGGCTCAAACCATCGTCTTCCTGTGAAAGTTTGCCGCACAGGGTGATGGGGATCCCAGATGCGAATCGCCAGCTGGTCGGTGCGTTCAATCACCCCAAGCCTCAAGTCGTCCAGATATAGGAAATCGGGATCGCCGCTGGCATCCGCCTTCAGCGGTCCACTCATGCCTTCAAGTAATTCGTCATTAAGCCGCCAGCCGAAGTCTTGGTTAGTCTGAAAGCGCACCTCTCTATTTATCAGGCTGAAAACCCCCGCCGATTCCGGAAAACGGTCTGGAAGTCGGATGGAGTTGCCTTCCCCGCTACCCGCTGAGTTCTCCCCTTCCTCAAGCCAAAACAACCCGCTGAGCGCAAGCCAACCGTATTCTCGGCGCAGACTGGTTTCTACGTCAGCGCGCCATTGGATTAAGGGATCAATGGTTAGGCTATTCATGGAGAAAGCAATTCGAATTCGGCACTGAAGTGGCGCAATAATTTGGGCGCGCGTGTCATCTTAACGCCGCCAATGGCTTTGGGTTTTTTCTGCAGTTGGGCCAGGATGTCGGCCACGTAATCAAGATGGCTCTGCGTATACACGCGCCGCGGGAGCGCCAGGCGCACCAGTTCTAACTCTGGGTAAACGGGCGCTCCTGTGTCCGGATCGTCGTGCCCAAAAGCCACCGCGCCGATTTCAACGCCTCGTATGCCACCCTCGCGATAAAGCGCGATGGTCAGCGCCTGGCCGGGAAACTGATCACGCTTGAGGTGGGAGAGCATCTTGGCTGCATCAACGTAAATCGCATGCCCGCCGGCAGGCTGCACAATCGGCACGCCGCTGGCCAACAATTGCTCACTTAGATATTTGGTTTGGCCCACTCGATAAGCAAGATAGCCCTCTTCCAGCGCTTCCATTAAACCAACCGCAATGGCGTCCAAATCTCGGCCCGCTAAGCCCCCGTATGTCACGAAACCTTCGCGCAGAATTAATTCGGCTCGCACCTTTTCGAACCAGGCGTCGTCGTTCAGACACAGAAAGCCGCCAATATTTGCCAAGCCATCCTTTTTGGCGCTCATCGTCACCCCATCCGCCAGTGAGAATGTTTCCTTAGCGATCTCTAGGATGGATTTCTTGGAGTAGCCTGTTTCTCTCAACTTGATGAAATAAGCGTTTTCGGCAAAGCGACATGCGTCAATGATGAAGGGAATGCCGAACTCGTGATAGATTTTTGAAACCCCTTTGAGGTTCTCCATCGAAACAGGCTGGCCACCACCAGCATTGTTCGTGATCGTGATCATGCCAAAGGGGATATTTGTAGCACCTTTCTCTTGGATGAAAGCCCGCAGCTTGGACAAGTCCATGTTTCCCTTGAAATCCACAATGGCCTCAGGCTTGAAAGCCACCTCGTCAACGAGGTTCACTGGCTTTCCCCCCCGAGCCAAAATATTGCCTTCCGTAGTGTCAAAATGCATATTGGATGGAACGAACTGCCCCGGCTTCAGCGCGATCGCGGTGAGAATGTTTTCTGCGGCCCGACCCTGATGGGTGGGGACAAAGTGCTTAAAGCCAAAGATTTCCTTGACCACCTGGCTCAATCGCTCATAGGAGCGGGCACCCGCGTAGGATTCATCGCCCTCCAACATGGCTGCCCATTGAGATTGGCTCATGGCCCCAGTCCCCGAATCAGTCAACAGATCAATATACACTTCGTCCGAACGTAAATTAAATATGTTGAACTTTGCCCGTTTTAATGCCGCCTCTCGCGCCTCCAGAGAAATCAAATGAATCGGTTCGATCATCTTGATGCGGAAGGGTTCAGGAATATAGTTAGTCAAGGAACCTCCTTTTGGGTATGCGGCAATTATAATGTCGCTGATTGCTATGAACCTGGAAATTGTTTGTATGACCCTCGGGCCGGTAGAAACCAATGCTTATTTGGTGGGAAACAGCCTTACCAAGGAAGCTGCTGTAATTGATCCTTCTTGGGATGGCCACCTTATTCTTGAGCAAGCCCAATCTCGCGGTTGGCGCATTGCAAATATCTGGCTTACCCATGCTCACTTTGATCATTTCGGCGGCGCAGCCGCCGTATCGGATGGCAGCAATCCGCCGCCGCCGGTCGCTCTCCATCCGCTTGATTACCCGCTTTGGCGCTCGGGTGGGGGCTCAAAAACTTTTGGAATTCAGATGGATCCCGGCCCGGAACCAACCGTAGATTTTACAGATGGGCAGCACATCTATCTTGGAGATATTGAATTCCATGTACAGCACGCACCGGGACATTCTCCTGGCCATGTGATGCTTTATTGTCCCGAACAGGGCATCTTGTTCTGCGGGGATGTGATCTTCACTGGGAGTATTGGCCGCACCGATCTGCCCGGCGGCGATTACGAGGTTCTCATGGAAACCATTCAAGATCAAGTGTTGACACTCCCGAATGAGACCCGCTTACTGCCCGGTCATGGGCTGGAAACCAGCGTTCTCAACGAGCGTAATAGCAATCCCTTTCTGCAGGGTTTAGGCGAAGTTTGAGCGTATGCCTCGAAAACAAAAAAGCGACCCGCGGGTCGCTTTTTTGTTTTCCTGCAGGAAACTTATTTGGCATGCTCAACGGCACGGGTTTCCCGAAGCACGGTTACCTTGATTTGCCCTGGGTATTGCATTGTCCTTTCGATTTGCTTGGCAATATCACGCGCCATCCGTGCAGCTTGCAAATCATCAATTGATTCCGGCTTTACGATGATGCGCACTTCCCGACCGGCTTGAAGCGCATAACTTTGAACCACCCCATCATAGGAGTTGGCCAAATCTTCCAGCGCTTTGATGCGCTTGATGTATTGGTCTAGGCTCTCACGACGTGCGCCGGGCCGCGCGCCTGAAATGGCATCCGAAGCTTCAACGATCACGGCTTCCACGCTCTCCTGTTCTGCTTCGTGATGGTGGGAGGCAATTGCGTTTACCACGATTGGATTCACACCGTAGCGTTTTGCCAACTCAGCGCCAATCGCAGCATGCGTCCCCTCCACATTGTGATCCAATGCTTTTCCAAGGTCGTGGAGCAATCCGCCAGCCTTCGCCAGTTCAACGTCTGCGCCCAGCTCTGAAGCAATCACGGAGGCGATCCGTGCGGTTTCAACGGCATGGTGAAGTTGGTTCTGGCCATAAGAAGTCCGAAATTTTAATCTCCCTAGAACTTTAATAATTTCTTTGTGGAGATTGCCTACGCCCGAATCGTAGGCTGCTTGTTCACCCGCCTCGACGATAACCTTCTCTACCTCTTGTGCCTCTTTCTCAACGGCTTTTTCGATGCTGGCCGGATGAATGCGCCCGTCGAGTACCAGTTTCTCGAGCGCCCGCCGAGCCACTTCGCGTCGCACAGAATCAAAGCTCGAGATTGTGACCGCTTCCGGTGTGTCGTCTACAACCACGTCAACGCCCGCCGCCTGCTCGAACGACCGGATGTTCCGCCCATTGCGCCCAATGATACGGCCTTTCATGTCATCAGAGGGCAATGCCACCACTGATGTGGTCGTCTCCGATACGTGTTCGGAAGCCACTCGCTGAATCGCCAACGACACGAGCTTGCGTGCTTTTTTCTCGCCCTCCTCGCGCGCTTCAGTTTCAATTTGGCGAATGATACGCGCCATATCTGCCCGCGCCTCTTTTTCAACTTCATCCATCAAAACAGTCCGCGCTTCTTCCTTTGTCATAGTTGAAACGCTTTCCAGGCGATCGACAATTTCCTTGGTTCGTTCGTCCAGATCTTTGCTCTGTTGGTCAAGCGAACTCTGGCGCTTCACCAGTTCTTGATCGCGTTGCTCTTGGCGTTCGGTTCGTTGGTCAAGTTCATTGCGTCGCTTTTGGAGTCTGTCATCCTCTCGGTTAAGCTCCTTGCGTTTTCGTTCGATATCTGCCTCAGCCTTTTGTCGCAGTTCAAGGGCCAGGTCCTTGGCTTGCAAGGCCAATTCACGCGCCTCCTCCTTTGCCTGGCTGATGATAGTCCCCGCCTCCAATTCTTGGCGACGGATTGAACTTTGGATTTGGTAATTCTTAATGAGATAACCGGCAACCGCGCCAATGATTCCCGCGGCAACCAGAATTAACCCGCTGTTTTCCATGCCTAAATCCTCGTTTCTATGTCAGTTGCTGATTGGATGGTGTCGTCATGTTTTGCTGTTTTCCATGCCTGTTTGCAAACGTCTGTAACTATTTCGTAGCTGAAACCTCGGCGCGAAAGATAGGCCGAAAGTTTTTTTCGAAATTCCTTTTCGTTTAACCTGGAAAATTGGCGCAACTTCTTTTCTGCTGCGCGCCTGGCTAGGGCGTCCTCATCCAGGTCTTTCAAAACATGCTCAATAACAGAATCTTGGATCCCCTTTTGCCGCAGCTCGACTCGCAGTGCAAATCTGCCGCGCGGCCGAAACGTGCCCCGGTTGTCCACCCAATCCAATGCGAATTTTTCGTCATCAAGCAGTTGCTTGTCTATGAGGCGTTCAAGCACTTCGCCAATCGCATCCTCGGAAAGGCCGTGTTTCTCAAGATTCCGTTGTACCTCGGCCACAGATCGCGACCTGTAGCTAAGAAAATTGAGCCCTCGTTGGTACGCGGTTTCTACCTCGTCTTTGGCGTGTAGTTGGACGATCTTTTCCTCGCTCAAGCCCTCGCCGACCTTAAGCCAGGCTGCCACGATTTTGGCCAACCCAAAGGCAAATTCGCCGTTCAGAAATACGTTAACCCGTTGAGGATTGCGTTTCTGCTGTTTTAATGCGGTGATCGTTTTAGGCGTCATTAAACAAAACAGCCGTATAGCCTTATCGGCCACGGCTGTAAGAAAATGGAAACTTAGGAGAGATGCGCGTGCACTTGGTTTACAGAAAAAACCAAATGCAATTCTGTGTTAGGTTGCCGCTATCTCTCTGTCCTTAAATCTAGTCTATTCGAAAGTAAAACTTTTTTCGATTTCAGTGGCCTCCCTGTAGCGGAGGCCTATCTAAGTTTCATTCAAACTGCCGTGACTACTAGTTAATGTAGCCGGTGGCCGTCTAGCCTTCTGTGTCCTTCGCTGTGCCATCCTGTTGGACCGGCTCCGCTGAAACGCTCTGGCTACGCACTTTGGCGTCTATTTCGGCCGCCATGTCGGGATTTTCACGCAAGAATTGTTTCGCGCTCTCACGTCCCTGTCCCAAGCGTTCTTCTCCATAGCCATAATGAGAACCGCGCTTGGAAACGATCTCAAACTGGGTGGCTAAGTCCAACAAATCACCCGATTTCGAGATGCCTTCATTATACATGATATCGAATTCGGCAGTCCGGAAGGGCGCTGAGACCTTGTTTTTGACGATCCGCACCCGAGTTCTGTTGCCAACGATTTCCGCGCCTTCCTTAATCGATTGAATCCTGCGAATATCCATCCGCACAGAGGAGTAAAACTTGAGCGCCATGCCCCCACTGGTCGTCTCGGGATTCCCAAACATGACTCCGATTTTCTGGCGAAGCTGATTTGTAAAAATAACTGCTGTATTTGTTTGCTTAATGGCGCCGGATAATTTGCGCAAGGCTTGAGACATAAGACGCGCTTGCATACCCATCGTTGCGTCGCCCATATCTCCCTCAATCTCAGAACGCGGCACCAACGCGGCAACCGAATCCACGACCACAACATCAACTGCTCCAGATCGGACGAGCGCTTCAGCGATTTCGAGCGCCTGCTCGCCGGTATCCGGTTGGGAGATTAAAAGTTTTTCTACATCCACCCCGCAGCGTGCGGCGTAGCTCGGGTCGAGCGCATGTTCCATGTCGACAAAGGCAGCCGTCCCGCCCAGCTTTTGGGCCTCGGCAACAATATGCTGACAGATTGTCGTCTTGCCCGAGGATTCCGGGCCGAAGACTTCCGTGACTCGCCCGCGGGGGATCCCCCCAACGCCTAACGCAATATCCAGGGATAGCGAACCCGTGGGAATGGCTTCAACTTGTAGATGTGCAGATTCGCCAAGGCGCATGATCGAGCCTTCGCCCCAGCGCTTGGTGATTTGGTCGAGCGCGCTTTGCAGCGCCTGATCTTTCTTTTCACTCATCGAAGACGAATTCTATCAAACTACGCGCCATTGTCTGCATTATTGGGACAGGGAAACTGACCTGAGTGATATCATCTTTGTCATCCTGACCAATAAGTTAGGGACAAACGCCCCTGTTGTCCTTGTGATACTGTGCAATAATTTTTTGTGGCAACAGCCACCTGCCTAACTAGGAGAGTCCTATGAGCGATCTGCGCAAAGATGCGCTTGAATATCATCAACTCAATAACAAGCCTGGAAAAATTTCGATCCTTCCGACCAAACCCCTGGACACTCAAAGGGATTTGGCCCTGGCCTATTCGCCGGGCGTGGCTGAGCCTGTGCTCGAAATCGAGAAAGACCCGGCCAATGCCTACCTGTATACAGCCAAAGGAAATTTAGTTGGTGTAATTTCGAATGGCACCGCCATATTAGGGCTGGGGGATCGCGGCGCCCTGGCATCCAAACCTGTGATGGAAGGCAAAGGGGTGCTGTTCAAAAAATTTGCGGATATTGATGTTTTTGACATTGAAATCAACGCTCGAACAGTTGATGAAATGGTCAGCGTAATTGCCGCAATGGAGCCGACATTTGGTGGCATTAATCTGGAAGATATTAAGGCGCCCGAATGTTTTGAGGTTGAGAGGCGCTTGGAAGAAATGCTTGATATTCCCGTCTTTCACGACGACCAGCACGGCACCGCTATTATTTCGAGTGCTGGCTTGCTAAATGCCCCTGAGCTTGTTGACAAAAGGATTGAAAAAATCAAGATCGTAGTGTCAGGAGCCGGCGCCTCCGCAATTTCGTGCGCCAAGATGGCAATGCTTCTCGGCGTCAAGCGGGAACATATTGTTCTGGTGGATAGCAAAGGCGTGATCTACAAAGGCCGTGAAGAGGGCATGAATGCCTACAAAGAGGAATTTGCGATTGATACCAAAGATCGAACTCTCGCCGACGCAATCAAGGGGGCCGACGTCTTTTACGGGCTTTCAGTGGCGGGCTTGCTTAAACCAGAAATGGTTAAAGGCATGGCAAAGAATCCACTGATTTTCGCAATGGCGAATCCCGACCCCGAGATTGGCTACGATGAAGCCAAAGCAGTTCGCCCCGATGCCATCGTGGCCACCGGCCGCTCGGACTTTCCCAACCAGATTAACAACGTCCTGGGCTTCCCTTTCATCTTTCGGGGTGCCCTCGATGTCCGCGCCAGTCACATCAATGATGAGATGAAAATAGCCGCCGCAAAATCCTTGTCGGAGCTAGCCAAACAGGATGTTCCCGATAGTGTTCTTCGCGCCTATGGCTTGGAGAGTCTTAAGTTTGGCACCGATTACATCATTCCCAAACCGCTAGACCCCCGCGTCTTGCTTTGGGAAGCGCCCGCGGTTGCCGAGGCCGCCATTAAATCGGGCGTCGCCCGGCGTCAAATAGATTTGGCTGAATATCGTAATCAATTAGCCCTGCGCCAGGACAAAGGCCAACAGGTGCGCCACTACTTTATGAGCAAGGCCAAATTGCTCAAGCAGCACTCTCGCATTGCGTTTCCCGAAGGGGAAGAACCCAAAATTATTCGCGCCGCAGTGCAAGTGAATGAAGAGGGCATTGCCTTGCCCATTTTGCTTGGGCGGCCGGATGTGATCCTGGCTCAGATAAAGGAATTGGGTCTGAGCTACACCCCCGAGATCATTGATCCTCGAAATTATGAGCGATTGCCCGAATATATTTCCGCGTTCTACGAATTGCGGCAGCGCAATGGTGTTACGCGGCGATCCGCCCAAAAGCATATGCGCGACCGCAACACCTTGGGAGCCATGATGGTCAAGATGGGTGATGCCGACGCAATGGTCTCCGGGCTTACCTATGAGTATCCCGAAGTCATCCGCCCGGCCTTGGAAATCCATCATACGCGGGAGGACGTGAATCGCGCCGCCGGCGTGTATATCATGATAGTGAATGACCGCGTCTATCTGTTCACTGATGCTACGGTAAACATTGATCCTGGTGCTGAAGACCTTTCTGAGATTGCTATTTTGGCGGCCGGCTTTGCTAAAGAACTGGGTCTAACGCCTAGGGTAGCCATGCTCTCCTTTTCCAACTTCGGTAGCACCCCGCATCCGCATTCTCAAAAAGTGCGCAAGGCTGTCGAATTGGTGCGCGCCAAAGCGCCCGACCTCGTGGTGGATGGCGAAATGCAGGCGGATACCGCTGTCGTCGCCGAGATTGTAGAAAAGCGCTATCCTTTCAGTCGGGTTAAGGATGCCAACGTACTGGTCTTTCCCTCGCTGGAAGCCGCCAATATCGCCTATAAATTGTTGGATCGCATGAGCGATGCGCAAGCCATCGGCCCGATTCTGTTGGGCATGGGTGCGCCGATCCATGTGTTACAAACAGGGGACGATGTACGCAACATCGTTAACGTGGCCGCAGTGGCTGCCCTGGACGCGGCCTCGCGCCGAAAAAAGTAAACGCTTTGGCCTGAGTGTGCCAGGGTGGGGCGCTCGCAACCAAAAACGCTTGAGGAGCTGTTCTGATAAAACCAACCAGCATTTTATTTGTGTGTCTCGGCAACATTGTTCGCAGCCCCTTAGCTGAGCACATGTTTCGGCATTTAGCTGAGCAGGAGGGGCTTGGCCAAAAATATGAAGTTGATTCGGCGGGCACTGCCGCGTACCACATTGGCGATTCTCCGGACGCGCGCATGCGCAAAGTGGCTGCTGACCGCGGCCTCGTATATTCGGGTTCGGGCCGTCAATTCCATGCACGCGATTTTGAGGAGTTTGATCTGATTATCCCGATGGATACCAGTAACTTTGCCGATGTAGTGCGCATGGCGCCGGATGAAGCGGCAAAATCCAAAGTTCGCTTGATGCGTGAATTTGATCAAGAGGCCGGGGGCGATCTGTCCGTTCCCGATCCCTACTATGGCGGGCTGGACGGCTTTGAAGATGTCTACGACTTGATCGAGCGCTCAACCCGCGAGCTCCTTCACCGCCTGGAAGAGAAATCCCTGGATCGCGGGTGATTCCGAATCACGTAACCGAATGGTTGGCGCAGCAAGGCTACGGGGCTGTTGTTGCCCAAGTTCCGATAACCGGGGGCTGCATTAGCAACGGGCTGTCCCTCGAAACAAAAAGTGGTTCCCGCTTCTTTTTGAAAACAAATAGTTTGGCGCCCGAAGATATGTTTATTCGGGAGGCAGAAGGATTGGCCGCAATTCGTGACGTCAGGGAACCGCGCGTGCCACAAAGCTTTCTGTCCGCATCCGATTTTCTTCTCCTTGAGGATATGCAACCGACCGCGCCTTCTGATGCGTATTGGCCACGCCTGGGGCGTCAACTGGCTCGCTTGCATCAGGTTACCCACTCGAAATTTGGCTTTCCACACGACAATTATATTGGAAGTACCCCTCAGCCAAATCTCCGAACCAGCGATGGCTTCGAGTTTTTCGCCGAACACCGCCTGATCTTCCAGGCCCGGCTGGCTCGAAATGCGGGCCTTCTGGAGTCTGCCGCAGCAGCTAACGTCGAAAAGCTGGCCCATGATTTACGAAATCTTGTGCCGGATCAACCAGCCTCCTTGATTCACGGAGATTTGTGGTCCGGAAATGCGATCACTGATTCGCGCGGCGAGCCCGTCCTGATTGATCCTGCCGTTCATTATGGTTGGGCGGAAGCTGAACTGGGAATGACCACCATGTTTGGCGGATTCGCCCGCGAATTTTATGTCGCCTATCAGGAAATCCGAAGCCTGGAAACGGGCTGGCAGGAGCGCCTACCCATCTATAACCTCTACCACTGGTTAAATCACCTCAACCTCTTCGGCCCAGCCTACCGCAGCCAGGTGGAAGCCGTACTAAACCGTTTTCTTTGACTTACAGATCAACCCCAGCCAATTGGAAAGCCTGCAACACAACCTATGAATCCCAGCGGCTATAATCGGCTCATGCTGAAAAATAGACAATTCCTGCTTCTTCCGTTGCTGGCTCTTGTGTTGGCTGCTTGCTCGGGGCGAAATGGCCTTGCGGCTGGCATTTGCGATTCCGCAACCTTTATTGATCACGTGAGCCTGGATGTTCCCGTTGAAGAAGGGAGCCGCTTGATGCCCGGCACGCATTTCACAAAAACCTGGCGGGTGACCAATGCTGGCGACTGCACCTGGGATACGGAATACGCCTTGGAATTGACCTCTGGGGAGGCGATGAATCCTTCGGATAAATTATCCCTTGCTGAAAGTGTCGCTCCCGGAGAAACCATAGATTTCTCAATCCGCATGACCGCCCCCCAGGAACCCGGACAGTATGTTGCAGAGTGGATGTTGCGCAACGCGCAGAGAGAGCCCTTTGGCGTCGGCGCAGACGGCCAGCAGCCGCTGCTTGTGGATATCAACGTTGCCGATGTGCCCCCTGGAGTGGTCTACGATTTTACGCAGATAGTCTGCTTTGCAGAATGGCATAGCGGCTTGGCTGATTTTCTCCCCTGCGAAAGCACTGCAAACGAGGAGGACATGCGCATTGGCTATGTAACCGTGAACCAGGCTCCTGCCCTGGAACACAGTTCAAGTGGAAATCCGCCTGTCATTGAAATGAAGGGCAACAACCAATCCGGTGGATGGATCACGGGCATATTTCCAGCCATAACCATCCAGCCCGGGGACGAGTTTTCGGCCACAGTGGGCTGTTTCGACAGCATGCAGGATTGCTCGGTGACCTTTAGTGTGGGCTACGAACTCAGCGATGGCACAACTGGATCGCTGGGTGCATGGGAAGAGGTGTACGACACTGTGGCCACGGATATCTTGGTGGATTTGAGTGAGCTTGCAGGAAAAGAGGCCAGCATCATTTTGAGAGTTGAAGAGAATGGGGGCCGCTCCCTCGAAGCGGTCGGTTTTTGGATGGATGCCCGCATCCAACGATAGCCAGAGTATGCATCCGAAATGCCTGCACAACGTGCAAGCATTTTCTTTTTAACGTCGGGTCTCGCGCCAACCTTAAAAATTTCACCCCGTTCATTGAGTCCACCCAATATATTGTCTTCTTGATGGGTTGTGGCCTATAGATGGGTGTGCGAAATTCCGCCCTTGGAGGAATGGCTTGCAGCCGTCGAGTCTTTCAGCTATACTGTGGCAACTTGTGGGCCGAAGTGGCATAAAGTGGGACGCCGGACTTAACCGGCGTTTCTTCGTTTAGGCCCGGAGTAGAACCTATGTTCTTGGGCGAATACCTACACTCAATTGATGAAAAGGGCCGTCTCACGGTCCCTGCGCGCTACCGCCAACTTTTGGCGGAGGGCGGCTATATCACGCATGGATTCGACCAGAATCTAATGGTACTTCGCTCGGGGTCGTTTGAGCAAATGTCCAGCAAGGTGAATCAAATGAGCCTGACCAAACAGAGCGCCCGCGAACTGCGCCGTCTTCTCTTCTCCCAGGCTCAGTTTATTGAGCCGGATAAAAGCGGCCGTATCCTGATCCCGCAATTTTTGCGTGACGAAATGGGTTTAAACGGAGAAGCCCAGGTTGTCGGGGTAGGGGCCTACTTTGAAATTTGGACGCAGCCAGTTTGGAAAAAGCAGATGGCCGCAATGCGCGATGCCCAGGCAAATGCACAATATTTTGAAGATCTCGATCTTTTTGCTGATGAAGACGCATGACAACGTCACAACCCGGTCCGCTGGCGCATCTCCCTGTACTTTACCGTGAGGTCCTGGACGCACTAAATCCGCACGCCAAGGGGCGCTATTTGGATGGAACCTTGGGCGCCGGTGGCCATGCTTGGGGCATCCTCGATCTGAGCCGCCCCGATGGAAAGCTGATCGGCTTGGATGTGGATCCCGAAGCCCTCGAAATGGCTACCCAGCGATTGGATGAATTTGGGCCGCGCGCCATAATCCTGAGAGCTTCCTACGGCCAGATAGCCGAGATTCTTGGCAAGGAAGAATGGTCCGCATTGGACGGAATTTTGCTCGACCTTGGCGCTTCTTCGATGCAGTTTGATAGGGCCCAGCGCGGTTTTTCGTTTAACAAGATGGGCCCCCTGGATATGCGCTTCGATCCCGACGGCGTGCTTAACGCCGAAATGCTTGTCAACGAATGGCCCGAAGAAGACCTGGCCAACGTGATTTTTCGCTATGGGGAAGAGCCTCGCGCTCGGCACGTGGCGCGCGCCATCGTTCAGGCCCGGCCACTCGAAAATAGTGTTCAGTTGGCCGAGATTGTCGCCCGGGGAGCGAAAGTCCGCCGGGGAGGTATGCACCCCGCCACGCGCACCTTTCAAGCTCTTCGCATAGCCGTAAATGCTGAGCTTGAAACGTTGCAAACCGCGTTGCCCCAAGGGATCGATGCCCTCAGGTCTGGGGGCCGCCTTGCGGTGATTGCCTTCCACTCATTGGAAGATCGCATCGTCAAACAATTTTTCCGCACAGAGAGCCGTGATTGCATTTGCCCGCCGGAGCAATTGCAATGTACCTGTGACCACAAAGCCGCCATTAAGGAGATCACGCGGCGCCCAATCCGGCCAGATGAGTCCGAAATCGCAGCCAATCCACGTGCCCGCAGCGCCCGGCTGCGTGTGGCGGAGAAACTGTAAGTTTTTTAAGGAGTAGTGGCACGCCTGTTGCACGCTTTAAATAAGAAGATAACAAAATGAGCAGAACAAAACGACTTATTCAAGCATATCGCCAGGCCCCCTGGCGAAAACAGGTCCAATTGGTTGGATTTATTGTCGCGGGCGTGGCCATCGTGGCCCTGATTGCCGGCATCTATCTGGACGTTACTGCCCGAGCGGCAACAATGGGCCGCGCCGTGCAATCGCTGCAGGGGGCGCGCGAAGATTTGGAACAGAACCTCGAAGACTTGGAAACCGAATTGGCCTATCTAAACTCGGTTGCGACTATGCACGCTCGCGCCGAGAAACTTGGCTTCCAGGAATTATCCTCTAGCCTTGTCACGTATTTGCCTGTCTCCGGATATGAAGGCCGCGCAGACGCGCAATTGGCGCCTAATTTGGCCAGTCAATTTTCTACTGGCAGCCGCTTGCCCACCGCGTACACGCAATCCTTGTTTGATTGGTTTGGCGGCCTATTCAAATCGCTGGGGGGATTTTAGATGAACCGCGAGTTAACCTGGCGATATTTAATGGCGGCCACTGTGCTAAGTGTGATGGGCTTGCTGATTCTCTGGCAAACATTCCGCATTCAAAGCGGCCCGAGAGCCACAACCTTTCTTAACCAGAGTGAGTTCTATAGCCGCCTGCTACGCAGGATCCAACCTCCCCGCGGCCAGATATTTGATCGGGATGGAAACTTGCTGGCAGGCAATCGAACCGTGTATGAAATTGGCGTGGAGCTGGCCTCCGTAGAAGATCCACGCGATATTGCCATTGCCCTCAGCGCCCTTGTTGGCGCCGATTACAACACCGTCCTGACTATCGCCAGTCAGCCAGCATCCGAAAACGCGATTTATGCGGTTCTGGCAGATTACGTCCCTCCTGAAAATATTGAGCTTCTCAAGGCCTACGACGTTAGCCGTCCGCCCCAACCCGATGTTTCGCTTTTATGCTCCAACGATCCCGCACTAGAGTCATTAATTTGCACGGCCCATCTTCAGCGCAGCTACCCAGAGAAGGATCTGGCTTCAAGCGTGCTCGGTTTTGTCAGTCGCGAAGGCATTGGCTACTTTGGTGTCGAACAACAATATCAGGATTTGCTGGCTGGCTTATCGGAAACGGTGTGGGTTCCAACAGATCCCAGCCGCGCGGAAGAAATGCCCGAAATTCCCGCGGGGGCAAGCCTGGTTCTCACCCTAGATAGGGATATTCAAGCAGCAGTAGAAGATATTTTGGATACCAATCTTGAACAAACCGGCGCCGAATCTGGCACGATCCTGGTCATGCACGCCACCACCGGAGAGATCCTTGCGATGGCTTCATCGCCTCGCCTCGACCTAAACGAATTCTGGAAATATCCTGAGATCTTCCCCGATAGTACGCCCTTCAACAGGGCCATCAGCCAAACCTATGAGCCCGGCTCTGTGTTCAAAATTGTCACGATGGCCGCCGCCCTCGACAAAAATGTTGTTAAACCCGATACGCCCTTCATGGATACCGGATACATAGAAATTGGCGGTATTGGTATCCGCAATTGGAATGGCCAGGCTTGGGGGCAGCAAAATATGCTAACTTGTCTGCAGTATTCCCTGAACGTCTGCCTGGCGTGGGTGGGTCAGGAACTTGGTGCGGATGCCTTCTACGATTATGTTCAAGAGTTTGGTTTTGGCTACACGACCGGAATTGATCTGGCTGGGGAGGCGCGCGGCAACGTAAAAGAACCTGGAGATCAGGATTGGTATCCAGCTGATTTGGGCACCAATACCTTTGGACAGGGCATTGCTGTTACGCCGGTGCAAATGGTCATGGCTGTTTCCGCCCTCACAAACAATGGCCAGATGGTCATTCCGCACATTGTCAAGAGCCTGGTTCAAGACGGGAGTCAGTACAACATTTCACCCCAGTATGCCGGCGCGCCTATCACGGCCCAGACCGCAAAAACGCTTTCGGAGATGCTGGCCGTATCCCTGGAACAGGAAGCCTCAAACGCGCTCGTGCCCGGCTATCGTGTGGCTGGCAAAACGGGCACCGCCCAGATTCCCGGCCCCAATGGCTATCTCAATAACCAAACCAACACCTCCTTTGTGGGTTGGGGTCCTGTGGATAGTCCCCAATTTATTGTCTACGTGTGGATCGAGAAACCCAGCACCTCGATTTGGGCCTCTGACATTGCCGCGCCGATTTTTTCTGAGGTAGTTGAACGCCTGGTTGTTTTGATGAATATTCCACCGGACGCGCTCCGCCTGGAACTTGCCGCTGCGGGGGCCAACTAGATGATTGCAATCGCAGATGTGATTGAAGCCCTGGGTAGTGAACGGCCAGCCTGGGGAACTCAAAAGTTGACGGGGGCCGCCCTGGATTCGCGTGAAATTAAGCCGGGCATGCTCTTTGTCGCCCTCAAGGGGGAACACGTGGACGGGCACGATTTTGTTGCCCAAGCCTTTGAAAATGGCGCCCATGTGGCGCTCGTCGAGCGGCCGATAAACGCGGGATTTACCGAATTGGATTTGCGCGCCAAAGTTGATGCTAACAACGTAATTTCTTTGCCCCTTGTCGTGGTCGTGGAAAACAGCCTGGAAGCATTGCAAAAACTGGCCCGCTTTTGGCGCAATAAACTGGATTTGCGTGTGGTCGGAATTACCGGCAGCGTGGGTAAAACAACCAGCAAGGAATTGATCGCTGAAGTGCTCGCCCAGCGCTCAAAAACCTTCCGCTCAATCGGCAACTACAACAATGAGATTGGTTTGCCGCTAAACATCCTAAATATTGATGAGCGCGACAAGTATGCCGTGCTTGAAATGGGCTTCTATGTGATTGGAGAAATAGCCTTCCTTGTCGAAATTGCTCAACCCCAAATTGGGGTGGTGACCAACATTGGCACGGTGCACGCCGAGCGTGCTGGTTCCCAGGAAGCCATCTACGAGGGCAAAGCGGAGCTGGTTCGCGGCTTGCCAAAAGATGGCATGGCTATCTTAAATTACGACGATCCTCTCGTACGCCGCATGGCAGAAGAAAGCGCCGCCCCCGTCTTTTTCTACGGACTTTCCCCGGAAGCCGATTTATGGGCCGACGAGATCGAAGGCCTCGGCTTGGATGGCGTCCGCTTTCAGTTGCATTACAAAAAAGAGGTATTGCACGTTCGAGTACCCATGATCGGTCGGCATTCTGTTCATACGGCCCTGCGCGCCGCCGCCGTTGGACTTGCCGAGAGAATGGATTGGCAGCAAATTCTTCAGGGTCTGCGCATTGGTCATGCTCAATTGCGTCTGGTGGCGGCACAAGCGCAAAACGGCGCCATCCTGCTGGATGACACCTACAACGCCTCGCCCGAATCTGCCGTCGCCGCGCTTAACTTGCTGGACGAACTTGAGGGCCGCAAAGTGGCCGTCCTCGGCGATATGCTGGAATTGGGCCAATACGAGCGGCAGGGCCATCAAATGGTCGGCAACCTGGCTGCAAAAGTGGCGGACCTGCTCATCACCATTGGCCCTCGCGCCAGGGTAATTGCAGAGTCGGCCCGTTTGGCTGGCATGGCTGCAGATCAGGTTGTGGAATATGAGGAGAGTAAATCTGCTCTTGAATTTCTCAAACAACATTTATCTGGCGAAGATATAGTCCTGGTGAAGGGCTCTCGCGCTATGCATATGGATAACATCGTTCCGGAACTTGAGGCCGGCGAATGACTGGAAACGCTGTCTCAATGGTGCTCGCCAGCATCAGTTTTGTGCTTACGGTGATTTGGGGTGGCCCCTTGATTCGTATTTTGCGCCGCTTGGAAATTGGCGATAGCATTCGAATCGAAGCCCCTGATCGCCACATCACCAAAGTCGGCACGCCCACAATGGGGGGCGTGATGTTCATCTTGCCCGTTTTTCTGGTGACCATCTTGCTCAATGCCGTTCCCCTGATTGGCCTCAGCGGGGTAGGGCGCTCGATACTGGTGCCGCTGGCTGCCATGCTCGGCTTCGCCTTGCTGGGCGGAGTGGACGATTGGCGCAAGCTTTCGCAACGCCAACTCGGTGAGGGCATGCGCGCCCGCACCAAGTTCCTGCTGCAGATCATTTTGGCGGCCGCCACGGCCTATGCCCTTCGCGATGTACTGAACGTCCCGCATCTGCTCCTCCCAGGTTTGAATATTGAATTTGATTTGGGCTTTTGGTTTTTCCCAATCGCTATTTTTATTATCGTCGGGTCCGCCAACGCAGTTAATTTCACCGATGGCCTGGATGGCTTGGCCGGGCTGATCGCGGCCACCGCCTTTGCGGCTTTCGGTGGCATCGCCTTGCTTCAGGGTCAAAGCTTTTTGGCGCAATTCTGCTTCACGCTCGTCGGCGCCCTGTTTGGTTTCCTATGGTTCAACGTATTTCCTGCCCAATTGATTATGGGCGATACGGGAGCAATGGCCTTGGGGGCCACGCTGGGCGTCGTCGCACTCATGACAGGCCACTGGATCCTGCTGCCGCTCATTGCCATTATCCCGGTCAGTGAAATTCTGAGTGTGATCCTCCAGGTGACCTTTTTTCGCTATACCGGTGGTCGCCGTATTCTTAAAATGTCGCCCATCCACCTGCATTTCGAATTATCGGGTTGGAGCGAAACCCAGATAGTGCTTCGTTTTTGGCTAATTGGCCTCCTGTTTGCTATGGTCGGCGTCGCAATGGCGGTTGTGTGAATGAAATGGATTGGAAAGGAAAACGCGTGGTGATCCTCGGCGCAGCTCGACAGGGAACTGCATTGGCAGCGCATTTTGCCCGGCAAGGCGCAAAAGTCTTGCTGAGCGACACGCGTCCCGAAGATCAGTTTGCGGCTGCCAGGCAGCAACTGGCCGATTACAAGATCGAGTGGCAATTTGGCGAACCCAGTGAGCAAATGCTGAAAGGCGCAAAAGGCTTATTCTTGTCGGGTGGCGTTTCCCCTCAGCTTTCGCTCGTGGAAATAGCCATGCATCGTTCCATTCCCATCTCTAATGATTCCCAGGCCTTTATGGAACTCGCCCCTTGTCCTGTGGTTGGAATTACCGGGTCTGCCGGCAAAACCACCACCACGATCTTGGTGGCCCGCATGCTCAAAGCGATGGAAGGAAATGCTTTTCATGCTGTGTGGCTGGGTGGAAATATTGGGTTCCCCCTGATCTCATCCGTGGACCAGATGCAAGCAACGGACATCGCAGTCATGGAATTGTCCAGTTTCCAGCTTGAATTGATGACCAGCTCACCGCATATCGCCGCGCTTCTCAATTTGGCGCCCAACCACCTGGATCGCCATCGCACGATGGCTGATTATGCCGCCGCAAAAGCCCGCATTTTGGATTTTCAGTCAGATGGGGATGTCGCCGTGCTGAGTCGGGAGGATTTTGGCTCTTGGGCCCTCAGAAGCCGTGTCAAATCTACGCTTTGGTCGTTCGGGCTCGAGGCCCCTTCCTCTCCCATCCCGGGAACATACGTACGGGGAAAAGATATATGGTTGCGCGATCAAAATGGTGAGCGCCGCTTGTTTCCCTTGTCAATTATTCAGCTTCGAGGCGAACACAATTTACTCAACGTGTTGGCTGCCAGCGCGATTGCCGCTGTGAGCGGCGCCGACGATAAGGCCATCCGTTTCGGTGTTGAAGGATTTTCGGGCGCGCCGCATCGGCTTGAACTCGTCCGCACAGTCAACGGGGTTGATTGGTTCAATGATTCAATTGCCACATCTCCCCAGCGAGCAGAAGCGTCATTACGCTCGTTCCAGCGCCCGGTTGTGCTTTTGCTCGGGGGCCGCGACAAAGGATTGCCTTGGACAAATCTGGCACGCGCAACCAAAGCGCGCGCCAAAGCCGTCGTGACTTTTGGTGAAGCCGCCTCGATGATTGGTGATGTTCTTCGAAACGAGAGTAGTGAAGTAAAAATGGATTCCGCCAGGGATTTGGAGGAGGCCATTGCTTTAGCCAATCGCTTGGCCGAGGATGGCGATGTGGTGCTTTTGGCGCCCGGTGGGACCAGCTTTGATGAATTCGAAGATTTTGAAGCCCGGGGAGAGCACTTCAGGGGTTTGGTGAACTCGATATGATCGAACGCAGAAGTGCCAGAGCAAAACAAACGCTATGGGAATGGGTGGATGGCAACGTTGATCTCCCGCTTCTGTTGATCGTGTTTACTTTGCTGGTTCTCGGCTTGTTGATGGTCTATTCCGCCAGTTCGGATTTTTCCCTGGTCAATTATGGGGATGCAACCCAAATGTTTCGCCGCCAATTCTTTTCCTTGACGGTGGGCATCGGAGCTGCAATTGCTACCTCAATTGTGCATTACCACTACTGGCGCAAATATGCCGTGCCACTGATCTTCATCATGGTCGTTGGTCTGCTTTCTGTCTTGATTGTTGGTGAGGTTCGCTATGGCTCGGCGCGCGCCCTGAGCGCGGGTTCATACATGCCCGGCGAATTAGCTAAAGTGATCACGATTATTTATCTGTCGGTTTGGCTGTATACAAAACGCAGCACGCTGAGCGAAGTTGGCTTTGGCATTTTGCCGCTGGTTGGAATTGTTGGCACGATCGGCGGCTTGATCATGCTTCAGCCCGATTTAAGCGCCGCCGCCACCATTGTAGTCCTCGGTGGCATCATGTTCTTCCTGGCAGGTGGCGACTTGAAGCAGATCGCTTATATGCTGGGTGGGGGTGCTTTGCTGGGTTGGGTAGTGGTCCAGTTCAGCGCCACGGGTAGTTATCGCATGTCCAGCTTTTTGCAGGGTCTTCAAGACCCTACTACCGCCAATTATCACGTGCTGCGATCGCTCGAAGCCTTTGTAAAAGGCGGTTGGTTCGGCGTGGGTATTGGCCAGGCAGATACCAAATTGACTGGCCTGCCCGTCCCGCCCACCGACAGCATTTTTGCCGTAGTTGGGGAAGAGTTGGGCCTGGTCGGAGCCTCTTTCGTAATTCTCTTGTTCGGCCTGCTCTTGTGGCGCGGCATCCAGATATCACGCAAAGCACCGGATATGTTGGGTTCCCTTTTGGCGGCCGGAATCAGCCTTTGGATTGTTCTGGAAGCCTTCATAAACATGGGTGTCATGGTGGGCATATTGCCCTTTGCAGGAAACGCTCTGCCCTTTATCAGTTATGGCGGTTCAAATTTGGTTGCCACTTTGTTGGCCGTGGGCATATTAATGAATATTGCCAGGGTTTCGAAAGTTGAAGAACGAAGACAGGAAAGGATTGTCGATGCGACTGCTCGTGGCCGCGGGAGCGAGCGGGGGCGGAGTATATCCCGCGCTCGCCGTGCTGCAAGAGTTGGAAGATGATGCCCTCGAGCTTCTCTGGGTGGGAGGCGAAGGCGGTATGGAGGAGGATTTGGTGACGCGTGCCGGCTATCAAATAACAACGCTGCCCGCCGCCGGATTGCATGGCGTTGGCGCGCGTGCGCTGCCTGGCAACCTACTCCAGATTTGGAGCGGTTTTTGGGCGGCACGTAAACTCTTGGCCGAGTTCAAGCCCCAAGCCTTGTTCTTCACCGGTGGCTTTGTAGCTGCGCCCGTCGCCCTCGCTGGCAGCAATATCCCCACCTTGGCCTTCGTCCCGGATGTTAAACCCGGATTCGCGCTGCGCTTCGTGGCACGTTTCGCAGACAGGATTGCCCTGGTAACCGAGAAATCTGCGAGTTATTTCAGTCGTCCTCAAAGGCTGCACACTACCGGGTATCCGGTCCGTAAAGACTTGGCGAAATGGAAGAAAGAGGTTGCCCGCGCCCATTTCGGTCTACAACCCGATTTGCCTGTCTTGCTTGTATTTGGTGGCAGCAAGGGCGCTCGCTCGATTAACCAGGCCCTGACCAGCGTGCTTCCACGGTTGCTCAAAAACACCCAGATCATCCATATCAGTGGGTCGCTCAACTGGCCCGAAAGCCAAGCGGCTGCCTCCCAATTGCCCAAAGAGCTTGCCGCCCGCTATCTTGCCTTTCACTACCTTCATGACGATATGGGTGCTGCCCTGGCCGCCGCCGATTTGGTGCTCTCCCGCGCAGGCGCTTCCACCTTAGGCGAATTCCCGCTTTTCGGACTGCCCGCCGTACTTGTGCCGATTCCATTCAAGCAGCACCTCCAACACGTCAACGCGGCCTATTTGGAAAAAACTGGTGCAGCCATAATTCTCGAAGACAAGTCAATGTCGGATCACTTGGCGTCAACAATTCTTGGCTTGCTAAGTGATAGCGACCAATTAAGCAAAATGTCAGCCGCCATGCAAAAATTGCACCAACCCAATGCGGCACAGCAAATCGCTCAGCTATTACGCGGGTTGGCTGGTGACTCAAAGGAAGGTAGGCGCACATGATCACGCTAAACGCAGCATTCTGGTTGTTTGTGCTCGTTTTTGCCGTCATTGGCGCAATGCGAGGTTGGGCCAAGGAGCTATTGGTTACCTTTAGCGTAATTCTGGCGATATTTATTATTACCGTCGTCGAGCAATTCGTCCCCTTTATGAGTGCCTTTCTCTCGGAGGGTGGGCCCGATCGCCAATTCTTAACCCGCGCCATCATTCTCATGGGTGTCACTTTCTTTGGCTATCAAACCCCGAATTTTCAGCGCATTTCAGAAGTCATGCTTCGTGAAAGCTTCCAGGATTCACTGCTTGGCTTTTTCATCGGCTTGCTCAATGGCTATTTCGTTGTGGGCTCAATCTGGTTCTACCTGCATCGCTTCGGCTATCCCTACGGGTTTATGTTTCCCCCGGTTGATCCCGACGCGCTGAATTTCATCGCCTATCTTCCCCCAGCCTGGCTCGGCATCCCCGCCGTGTATTTCGCTGTCGCGATTGCCTTCACCTTTGTCGTGGTGGTTCTGATATGAACGCAACCCATTTTGTCGGCATTGGTGGCACCGGCCTCTCGGCCATTGCCCGCGTGATGTTTGAGCGCGGGGAAACCGTAACCGGGTCGGATCGGGAAGAATCAACGACTACCCAAGTATTGCGTGCAGCCGGGATCAAGATCTTCATCGGGCACACGGCCGCCAATGTCAACGGGGCTACTCGGGTGATCCGCTCCTCGGCCGTCTCTGAGCACAATGTGGAAGTCCGCGCAGCCCACGAAAAGGGCGTCCCCGTTTTCAAGCGATCAGAAATATTGGCCGAATTGCTCGCTGGTCAGCATGTCATCGCCGTCGCTGGTAGCCACGGAAAAACGACAACCACGGCCATGATCGCCTGGCTATTAACCCAACTCGGTTACGATCCCGGCTACATTATCGGCAGCATGTCCCCCAATCTTAAGGGCAATGCTGCCGCGGGCGGCGGCGAGCTATTCGTGATCGAGGCCGATGAATACGATCACATGTTTCTGGGGCTGAGCCCCACCATTGCAGTGGTCACCAACATTGAATACGATCACCCCGATCTATTCCCGGACCAGGAATCTTTTCACGAGGCATTTAAAGCCTTCGCTGACCGCTTGGAAGTTGGCGGTACGCTGATCGTTTGCGCCGACAATCCGGGCGCAGTCGCCCTCAAAAACTATGCCGAGGTGCAGGGCAAAAGAACGATTTCATACAGTGTTGAATCTGCCGCCGACTATTCGGTTAGCGAATTACAAGCCGTCCCTGGGCTGGGTTATGCATTTACTCTCGTGAAGGATGGCCGGGATCAGGGTGCCAACGTTCAACTTCAAATCCCGGGCAAGCACAATGCCGAGAACGCGCTGGCAGCCTTGGCGGTGGCCGATCAACTCGCCTTGTCGCTCCCCACAGTCGCTTCGGCGCTATCAGCGTTCGAAGGAACCAGTCGCAGGTTTGAAGTAGTGGGGGAGGCGTCCGGCGTTTTGGTGATCGACGATTACGCGCACCATCCCACAGAGATTCGCGCCTCGCTTGCCGCCGCCCGCGACCGTTACCCGGGTCGCAGACTGTGGGCGCTCTGGCAGCCCCACACCTATAGCCGCACCCAAACTCTTTGGAGTGATTTCACAACCTCGTTTGCGGATGCAGATAAGGTGATTGTCACCTCTGTTTTTGCTGCTCGGGAGCAGCCTTCGGTAAGCTTTGACTTGCAGGAACTGGTAGCCCAAGTTGAGCACGAGGATATACAGTTCGCTTCTGATTTTGCAATCGCGCAAGATCTTTTGCTCTCCAACCTCCAACCCGGTGATGTGCTCATCGTGTTATCCGCAGGCGATGCAGTCCAACTCAGTAAGCAGCTGATCAAAAAATTGTCACAAAGGAATGCAAACGATGCCTAAGCATGAAGAGAAAAAACGCGTGTTGAAACCTTTTGTTGCCCAATACCAGGGCAAATCGCAGGTTTCCGCGGAAAAACAGGCCAAGCCAAAGTCCAAAGGTGAAGGGCCCGTTGCCGTCCGAAAAGTTGTCCAGCGAGTTGTCGAACGAGTGGCGCGGATTTGATGAGTGTGATGGCCACTACCCTTCCACTCGAAGCCCTGCGCGCCGCCTTTGGAGAGCGCCTCGCTGAGCAGCAATCCATTGCGCGCTACACCTCGGCTCGCATCGGTGGTCTTGCCGACGCGCTTATTGTCGTGAGATCCGCAGATCAGCTTTCTGAAACGGCCACAACGCTCCATGCCATGAGTCTGCCCTTCATGATTTTAGGCGGTGGGTCAAATATTCTGGTGAGTGACGCTGGCGTTCGGCAGGTAGTGCTGCTGAATCACGCTCGTCGAATCCGTTTTGATGATCGCTTTGTTTGGGCAGAATCGGGCGCAAGCTTAGGGGCAATCGCCAGGCAGGCTGCCGCGAAAGGTCTCAGTGGCCTTGAGTGGGCTGCCGGTATTCCCGGCACTTTGGGTGGCGCAGTCGTTGGCAACGCCGGCGCGCATGGTGGCGAGACTGCCCAGAACTTGGAATTGGCAGAGATCTTGCATCTTGAGGATGGACGGCAAGTTTGGGCTGCCGAGCAGCTTGATTTTAACTACCGCGCAAGCCGGCTAAAGGCCCACCCGGAAAAAGCATTGGTGTTGGCCGCAAGTTTGAAGCTAAAACCAAGGCCTGTTGAGGAGATTCGCGCCGAAATGGATACCTATCTTGCCTATCGCCGCCTTACGCAACCGCCGGGTGCCAGCATGGGTTCGATGTTCAAGAACCCGCCGGATGATCATGCAGGCCGCCTGATCGAAGCAGCCGGGTTTAAAGGCAAACGAATAGGCAATGCCCAAATTAGTCCGCTGCACGCCAATTTCTTTCTCAATCTTGGTGACGCTACTTCGGAAGATGTATACGACTTGATCCAATTGGCCCAAAAGAAAGTAAAGGACGAAACAGGCGTGCAGCTCGAACTTGAAATTAAACTAATCGGCGACTGGAAGGAAGCACACTAAATTAATGGCGCTGGCTTTTGTTCCCCTTCGGAACAGCCGGTGACCTGGATTTTTGAGAATTATGACCAAAGAAAAGCTATTACGCGTTGGAGTGATATTGGGCGGGCGATCCGGCGAGCATGCCGTTTCGCTGATGTCCGCGCGCTTCGTGCTGAGTGTGCTTGACCCTCAAAAATATCAAGTCACTCAAATCGGGATTACCCGCCAAGGGGTTTGGCTGGTAGGCGAGGATGTATTAAGCGCCCTTACCCGCGAAGAGTTTGACTCCCTCAGCCCCGCCACCATCTTGTCCGATCCAACCCGACCCGGACTAAAAGCTCTGACCCCGCAAGCTGATGGCGACCTCCTGAAAGCTTTTGCCGATTTGGATGTGGTCTTTCCCGTTCTGCATGGAACCTTTGGCGAAGATGGCACCTTACAGGGTTTGCTTGAGATGGCCGGGGTCGCCTATGTGGGCGCTGGTGTCCTGGGATCATCTACCGCAATGGATAAAGCCCTTTTCTTCGACGTCATGCGCGCCAACCACATCCCCGTCGTCGAAACAGTGCTAATCCTCGCCAGCGAGCTAAAAGGCAACCCCGACGCCGCCTTGTCCCGCGCAGAAACTGTAGGTGCCTATCCCCTCTTTGTAAAACCTGCAAATCTTGGCTCTTCAGTTGGCGTCAGCAAGGTGCAAAATCGCTCCGATTTGCTTGAGGGTTTGATGGAAGCCGCCAAGTATGGCCGCCGCGTCATTGTTCAAAAAGGGCTCGACGTCCGCGAAATTGAAGTCAGCGTGATCGGAAACGAGAACCCCGAAGCCTCTGTGTGTGGGGAAATTGTTCCCGCTGGGGAATTCTATAGCTACGACGCCAAGTACCACGACGACAGGTCCAAAGCTCATATTCCCGCCGAACTTCCAAACGAAACCTCGGAAAAAATTAGAGCCATTGCCATCAAAGCCTACAAGGCGTTGGATGTGGCCGGTATGGCGCGCGTGGATTTCTTTGTTGAACGCGAAACCGGCGAGGTGTATCTTAACGAGTTGAACACGATCCCGGGATTTACCCAAATAAGTATGTACCCCATGTTATGGGAGGCAAGCGGGCTATCCAATCAAGCCCTTGTTGACCGTCTGATAGAGCTTGCTCTTGAGCGCCGACTTGATCGAGAAGCCACCCAGCATGAATTTCGGAGGGCTGGCTGATGGCTAACGGAGATACCGTGGTCCGCCGCTCTCAATCCGTGCGCGCCCGAAGAATGGCTCGCCGCGCGGGCAAGGTCGCGCAAAAGCGCGGCAGCAATCGACGTGATGTCCCGCAGATGGTGGCTCGCAACCCACAAATGGAGCGCCGCATCAACATGGGCCGTCAGGCAGCCCGCAAGCCCAAATATTTGAATCTCGCCACCGACGGTGCAGAACTGCGTCTTCCCGTGCTCCCGGCAATCCGCTTGGGTTGGCGCGCAGTGTCGGCCCTCACGGTTGCTTTCCTGGCCGTCATCCTTTTTCCGATGTTGACCGGGCCAGCCTTCAATGTGGGCCGCGTGGAACTTCGGGATGCCACGCGGCTCAATGCTCAGGATATCAACAGTGTGTTGGGCATCGCTGGTAGCTCGATTTTTTCCATTGAGCCCGGGATTGTGGCGGCTCGCCTGGCAGATGCATTTCCCGAGTTGGAAGGGTTCTCCGTCCATGTGGGCTTTCCGGCGCGCGTGGTACTTTTTGTTGAGGAGCGCCAGCCAATTCTTGCATGGCAGCAATCTGATATTACGGTGTGGGTGGATGATGCTGGTGTGGCTTTCATCCCCGAAGGAGAACCGGGGGCTTTGATTGAAGTGCTCGCCATAGACCCGCCGCCCTCATTGGATGGCCAGGGCTACGCTCGTCATCAACTCATCCGTCCGCAGGCTGTTCAAACTGTGCTCACCCTCAGCCAGCATGCACCTCAAAGCGCAGTGATCCTCTATGACGCCAAACTGGGCTTTGGCTGGACTGATCCTGCGGGCTGGGATGCTTTCTTCGGAATCGAAAGTGTGGCCATCGACCAACGCATGGCGATTTACGATGCCCTCGTTGATGAATTGCAAGGCCTTGGATTAGTGCCCACCCTCATTAGCGTGGGACAACTACATGCGCCATACTACAGGTTGGATTACTAATATGAGTACGCCTATTGTTGTCGGGATCGATATTGGAACCACCAAAGTTTGCACCCTTGTGGCGCGGGTGGAAACCGATGGTCGCGTCCGCGTACTTGGCGTCGGCGTGGAGCCTTCGCAGGGCGTTCGCAAAGGCACTGTGGTTGATATCAACGCCGCAACCCGCGCCATCGCGCATTCAATTGATAAAGCGGAACGCAGTTCAGGCTTGGAGATTACCTCTGCTTTGGTAAGCCTGGCGGGCTCGCACGTTTCATCCATGAACAGCCACGGTGTGGTCAGTGTCTCCAATCAAGTTATTGACCACGACGATGTCGAGCGAGCGATGGACGCCGCCCGCGCAATTGCTATTCCCCACAATCGTGAAGTAGTTCATGTTATTCAACGCGATTTTGCCGTGGATGGCCAGGATGGCATCACCATGCCAATTGGCATGCATGGCTACCGTCTGGAAGTGGAAGCCCATATCATCACCGCCGCCGCCTCCACCGTGGACAATCTGCGCCAGTGTGTGGCTGAATCTGGCGTGGGTGTCAGTCAGTTTGTGCTAAACCCGCTCGCATCTGCGGAAGCAGTCCTCACGGAAACCGAACGGGAGATGGGTGTTGTGGTCTGCGATATGGGCGGTGGTACAACGGACATGGCCTTGGTCATCGAAGGCGAAATCTGGCACACGATGGTTCTCGCTGTCGGCGGAAACCACATCACCTCAGATATTGCGCACGGTCTGCGCCTGCCTTTTTCGCAGGCCGAAGAGCTCAAGATTCGCTACGCACATTGTATGCCTTCCGAAGTTGCTTCAGATGAGATCTTTCGTGTAAAGTCCTTTGGGGAAGATCGCAACATTGAAATCAATCGCCGCGAAATGGCCGAAATTGTTGAGGCTCGCGTGGAGGAGATATTCACGTTGATGCTCCAGGAGATTAAACGCTCTGGCTACGACGGTCTGCTGCCCGCAGGCATGGTGCTCACGGGTGGGTCAGCCGAACTAAAGGGTGTGGCAGAACAGGCCAGCAAAGTTTTGGGAATGCCGGTTCGAGTAGGGCGCCCCGAGAATCTTACCGGCATAGTGGATAAGCTCCAGTCGCCCGCCTTTTCCACCAGCGTAGGTTTGGTGCAGTGGGCAGTATTGATGAGTGAAGTGGATACAAGCGCTGAGACCCATCCCGTAGGTGTGTCCATGGGTGGCTTTGATTTTCCCAAGGTCAAAGAGATCATCAAGCGCTTCTTGCCCTAACGCAAAATGACGAGAACACAGTTTGAAGAAAGCATCAAGGAGGAAGAAATGAAATCACGCAATCAAATGGAAAGCTTCGCCCGCATAAAGGTGGTTGGAGTGGGTGGGGGCGGCAGTAATGCGGTCAACCGCATGATCGACGAGGGTATCCACGGCATCGAGTTTGTCGCCATCAATACCGATGCCCAAGCTTTGCAGCTCTCGAATGCGCCCACTCGCGTTCGAATTGGCGATAAGCTGACTCGCGGCCTCGGCTCCGGGGGCGACCCGGAAACAGGTCGTAAGGCCGCTGAAGAATCCGCCGAGGAACTCTACGAAGTTCTCAAGGGTTCCGACATGGTCTTTGTCACCGCTGGAATTGGTGGTGGCACGGGGACAGGAGCGGCGCCGGTTGTCGCCCAAATTGCCCGCGAAGTTGGCGCCCTCACCATTGGCGTGGTCACACGCCCCTTCAATTTTGAAGGCGCCCGCAGAAACCATGCCGCTGAGGGGGGTATTTCCCGCCTCAAAGAGCAGGTGGATACGCTCATCGTCATTCCCAACGACCGCTTGCTCCAGATCGTTGAAAAGCGCTCCAGCCTGAGCGAGGCCTTTAGCGTGGCCGACGACGTGCTGCGCCAGGGCATCCAGGGCATTTCCGAGTTGATCACCATCCCCGGCTTGATTAACCTTGATTTCGCCGACGTTCGCACCATCATGTCTGAAGGTGGCGCCGCGCTGATGGCGGTTGG
This sequence comes from Chloroflexota bacterium, assembly GCA_009391835.1. Taxonomy (GTDB): domain Bacteria; phylum Chloroflexota; class Anaerolineae; order Anaerolineales; family UBA11579; genus QWJF01. The sequence continues at coordinate 46,970 of QWJF01000010.1, forward strand.
TAAAGGTTCGGGCGAGAATCGCGCCCAGGAAGCTGCTGAGAAAGCCATCTCCAGCGAACTCCTCGATATCACCATCGATGGGGCGCGCGGCATCCTCTTCAACGTCACCGGCGGACCCAACCTCTCCCTCTTTGAGGTCAACAATGCGGCCGCCATCATCAAGGAAACCGCCCACCCGGATGTCAACCTCATCTTTGGCGCTGTGGTCGATCCGGATATGGGCGACGAAATCCGCATCACAGTGATCGCCACTGGCTTTGATCGCAAGGGAATGCCGCGCCGCATGCTGCGCACCCGCGCGAATCCGAAGATGACTGAAATGGATCAGGGCGACAGCGAAGACCGCGAAGAGATGATGGCCGATGTTGCTTTACAGCCCTCCTCCTTCAATACCGAAGATCTCGACATCCCCACCTTCCTGCGCAAGCGCGTCGGCAAGTAACTCGAAAAAAAGCCCGCTCCTCCTCGGGCTTCACGTCTGCTCCTCCCCGCGGCAAACACCGCGGGGAGGTTTTTGTTTATCCACCTTTCAAAACGTTAAGGTGCTTTTAGGCTGAATTACTTGCGTGGTCTAGACCACTATGCTAGAATGGCGAACCTTACCCAACATACAAGGGCTACTCAAATTCACTCCCCCACATATTGGGGGCTTTGTTTTAGCTAGAGGCATCTGATGATTTGTCCGCATTGCCGGGAAAATGAAAACGAAGGCACCAAGGTGATCGATACCACGCACGATGCGCGTGGTGGCATCCGGCGGCGGAGAGAATGCAAAAAATGTAGCCAGCGCTTCAGCACCTACGAGCGGCCGATTTTGGCAGCCCCTCTTATTGTCAAGCAAGATGGCACTCGTGAGGAATTTGATCGCGACAAGTTAATGCGTGGGGTTCAGTTGGCCTGCGTTAAGCTGCCAGTGGCAGCCGCAGATATTGAACGGCTTGTTGGCGAAATTGAGTCCCAATTGCAGCAACTAGAAAAGGCCGAAGTGTCCTCCCGTGTAGTGGGGGATATGGTGATTTCCGGCCTAAAGGCGCTGAATGAGATCGCCTATATCCGTTTTGCCCTCGTCTACCTGGGCTTTGACGATCTCCACGCTATCCGTTCTGAAGTAGACAATTTAATCGAAAGTTAAACAGCCCAACCAGTGGGGCATCGTCTGCCCCACTAGTGTATTACCTATCGCATTTTGAGGAGTGAGCCATGCTACAGGAGACCAACACCCAAACTGGAAAAAGTGGAATGTTGCCCACGCCGTCCAGGCCCGCTGATCTTCCCGATGTCGGCCTCAGCGAAAACGCCTACCAGGTTTTTGCCCGCCGCTATATGCGGCGCGGCCAGGATGGCCAACCCATTGAAGCCGTGGAAGATACCTACTGGCGCGTCGCCTACCATGTAGGCAAGGTCGAAGAGAAATGGGGCGCCGATCCGCTGGTTGTTGGTCAGCAATATTACGATTTGCTTGGCTCCCTTCGCTTTACGCCGAACTCCCCGACGTTTACCGGCGCCGGCACCCCCATCGGTCAGCTTGCCGCCTGTTTTGTCCTCCCCATCAGCGACGACATGGGCCGCGCCGCTTCTGGCATCTTTCAGACCCTGCGCGATGCTGCCCTGATCCAACAGACTGGCGGTGGTAACGGCTTTGCCTTCTCCCGCTTGCGCCCCAAGAAATCGCTCGTTAAAACCTCCGCTGGCCGCGCTACTGGCCCCGTCGGCTTCCTCCGCGTCTACGATGAAGCCTTCGGTGAGATTGCCCAGGGCGGCACCCGTCGCGGCGCCAACATGGCCGTGCTGCGCGTGGACCATCCCGATGTCGAAGATTTCATCACCTGCAAGACCGACGAAAACTCCATCACTAATTTCAACATTTCTGTCGGCATTACCGACGCCTTCATGCATGCCGTGCGCAACGACGAGGATTGGGATCTGCGCTTCGTGGATGTCACCGACCCCACCACCAAGGGCTTTGATGGCACACTGGAACAGGCCGAAGCCGATGGCTTGCCCATCAAAACCCACAAAACGGTCAACGCCCGCGAGTTGTTTAACAGCATTGTGGAGCAAGCCCATCACAATGGCGAACCCGGTCTGCTCTTCCTGGATGCCGCCAATCGCTCCAACCCCGTCCCCCACCTCTACCCGCTCGAGGCCACCAACCCCTGTGGCGAGCAGTGGCTTGGCCCCTATGAGAATTGCTGCCTCGGCTCCATCAATCTCGCCAAGCACCTCGGCCCCAACGGCACCGTCGATTGGGAGCAGCTCCGCCACACCGTCGAGCTGTCCACCCGCTTCCTCGACGATGTTGTCGAAGAAAATGCCTATGTGCCCGCTGTCCCCCAATTGAAAGAGGCCGCTTACTCGGCCCGCCGTATCGGTCTCGGCGTGATGGCACTCGCCGATATGCTCTACCATGTCGGCATCCGCTACGGCTCAGACGATGCCCAGGATTTCGCCGGTCAGATCATGGAGTTTGTCCGCTACCATTCCATGCGCACCAGCATTGAGCTCGCCCGCGAGCGCCAACCCTTCCCCGCCATTGAAGGCAGCATCTACGATCCCGACGCCATGACCTGGCAGCCGCCCACGCCGCTGCGCCCCTATGCGAACGACTATGGCAGCCCCGAATTGAATTGGGACGAAATCGTCAGCGGCATCGCCGAGCATGGCATCCGCAACGCCGCCCAGACCACCATCGCTCCCACTGGCACGATTGCCACCGTCTCCGGCTGTGAGGGCTATGGCTGCGAGCCTGTCTTCGCCCTGGCCTACCTGCGCCATGTCAACGATCAGGGCACGGATCTCACGCTCATCTATACCAGCCCGCTGTTCGAAGCCGCGCTGGAAAAATCTGGCCTGGACGAGTCCCAACGCGAAATCATCATTGAGCAGGTCCTCACCCACGGCTCCTGCCAGGATGTGGAAGTGCTGCCCCAAAACATTCGCGACACCTTCGTTACCTCCAGCGATATCACCGCCGAGGAGCACGTCCGCATGCAGGGCGCCCTGCAGGCCTTCGTGGATAACAGCCTCTCCAAAACAGTCAATTTCCCCGAAGGAGCCACCGAAGAGGATGTCGCCACCGCCTACCAGTTGGCTTGGGAACTTGGCTGCAAGGGCATCACCGTGTACGTCACCGGCTCCCGCGACAAGGTCGTCCTCGAAACCCACGCCACCGCCAACGCTAAGGATGGAGCTGGAGAGTCGCCCGCTTCTGGCGACTCCCAATCGGTTGATGTTAGTCAACCGATATGGAACGAAGGCAAGCGCCCTCGCCCCAGCGTGCTCCAGGGCGTCACCCACAAGGTCGAAACCCCCCTTGGCCGCGCCTTCGTCACCATCAACGAGAACGGCGAAAGCCAGCCTTTCGAAGCCTTCATCACCACCGCCAAGGCCGGCTCTGAAACCGCCGCCGTCTCCGAAGCCTTTGGCCGCCTGATCTCCTACGTCCTGCGCTTGGCTTCGCCCGTTGCCCCCCGCCAGCGCCTGCTCGAAATTCGCCGCCAGCTCAGCGGCATCGGCGGAGATCGCCAGAGCGGCTTCGGCCCCAACAAGGTCCGTTCCTTCCCCGATGGCATCGCCCAGGCCCTCAAGGACTATCTTGTCCTTACCGCCGACCGCCAGGACGCGCCCAACATCGCCGCCAGCCCCCCTAAGGCGAGCCAACAAGATATAGAGTTTGCTGAAAGCAAACTCCAAAGGGGTTCGCATAGCGAACCCCTGGCAATTGGAAGCCTTTGTCCCGAGTGCGGCCACTCCAGCCTCATCAAAGAGGAAGGCTGCGCCAAATGCTACACCTGCGGCTTCAGCGAGTGCTAAAAAACATTTGTGTCTCGAGTGGAGAATAAGATGACAGGAAAGAGTTGGAAAGGCGAAAGAGCAAAAGGAAACAAGTATTCAAAATCCGATTCCGGTAAAAAACCGGCACCAGGAACTCGGAAGAAATTTTGGCGCTCAGGATATACCCGGAAAGACGGAGTCAAGGTAGAAGGAACGTGGGTAAAGAATTATCAGTACAAAGGCAAATAACTAACCGCCTCGTCATCAGCGCTTGTAAAAACTTCGACTGAGCCCAAGAGGCCCTTGGTATTCAATCTTCGCCAATGATGAACAATGCCTTGAATATGCTGGGCCTCCAATGCCATCATGGCTTGCTGCTAAATTTCCAAAAGGAAAATGCTTATGGATTTAGGTGAATATTCTTCATGCTTGAATGTTGCCGATTTGCAAGCCTCGCTGGAGTTTTACTCCGCCCTGGGCTTCAAGATCATCGAAAACCATCGCGCCGAAAACTGGGCAGTTCTACAGCATAACAATCTAGCCCTCTGCCTCTTCCAAGGGCATATTGAACGCAATATGATGAACTTCCGCGGGGCTGATATCCAGGAGATAGCCGCACAGATAGAATCCAAGGGCCTGGAACTCTCTAAGCCCGCCCACCAGGAAGAAGACGGCTCTTGGAGTGCCGAGATTATCGACCCCGATGGAAATGTCATATACTTCAATACCTTCCCAGACGAACGCGAAAAGTACCTGAAAACAGGCAAGCTCAGTGCCCTCTAGTATGCCAATTCCTTTTACTTGGAGATAGACACAAATTGACCAAATGCCTTGCCATCCTAACCACTAGCGCCCCGCAAGCAATCACGCATACCCACTGTCTTCCAACTATGAGCAACCAACACCAAGTGCTGTGACCGCTAAAACGTCCAATTCCCCCAGCTCCCAATATCCTCCCGTCACTCCCCTCATGCGCTGGGCTCTCTCGATCGGCACGGCCTGGGTTATCTTTGCTCTCTATCTGGATGGCTTTGCCCATATCTCCGAATGGGTCGAGAGCTTCTTCACCTGGTACCACCTCATTCTTTATTCCGGCATCTTCGTACCCTCAGCCGTACTTGTCCTCATCGGCCTCGGCAACCTGCGCCGTGGCTTCCCACTTCGCCGCATGCTGCCCCGCCCATACATGCTGGCACTACTCGGCTCCGCGATCTTCCTCGTTGGCGGTTTCGTCGATATGGGCTGGCGCGGCGTGTTTGGCTTCGAAGAGGATATCGAGGCCTTGCTCAGTCCCTCGCATCTCTTCCTTGCTGTCGGCGGCTTACTAATATTCAACGCTCCCATTTTGGAATTCTTGTCCATTAGGCCCGCGGATCGCCCCAAAGCAAAGCAAAGTTTGTTGCCAGTTTGGATCGCTTGGTTCGGGAATCTGGCATTCATCAGCTTCTTCACCCAATACACCACGCCTTTCAATCATCCCAACCTCTTCGTAGGCGGCCGCCCGTTTGGTGAGCAATTCATCTGGGATATCGGCCTCCTCTCCCTGGTGATCTGGGAATCCGTACTTCTGGTCAGCTTCATGCTGCTCAGTCTGCGCTACTGGAAATGGCCCCGCGGCTATTTCACCGTAAACCTCACCCTGCACGCGCTCATCCTCTGGCTCTCCTACTGGAACACGCCCGTCCGGCAATACTGGCTTGTGCTGCCCGGGGCTTTGCTCGCTGGCATTATTGTCGACCTTGTATACAGTCGTCTTCAACCCTCGTATGCTACACAGGCCGCACGCGTCGCTCTGCGCCGGTTTGCCTTCTTAATCCCTTTCATCGTATTCTCTATCTACTTCGCCATTCTTGTGCAGGCCTATGGCGTCTGGTGGCAGGTCCATATGTGGCTGGGCGCTCCCTTTACGGCTGGCTTCATCGGCTGGATGCTTTCCTTGGTCGCAGCCCCGCCGGCCATCACGGATAACGCCGATGGCTAAATCCACCAAACGCCTTGTCCTCGTCGCTGGCAACATCGGCGCCGGTAAAACCTCCCTCACCCAAATGATCGGCGAGCAGCTCGGTTGGCAAATGGGCTTCGAAGAAGTCGATAATCCCTACCTCGGCCGCTTCTATCAGGATATGGCCGCCTGGGCCTTCCACCTCCAGGTCTTCCACCTCGGCCATCGCTCCCGCCAGATGATCGCCGCCGCCCAGGCCCCCGAATCCTACATCCTCGATCGCAGCCTCTACGAAGATTTCCACATCTTCACCCGCGCCCTCCGCCAGATTGGCGACCTCAACGCAGAGGACTACGCCACCTACGAATCCGTCTACGATCTCGTCGTCGAGCAGCTCCCCAAACCCGACCTGCTCCTCTACCTCAAAGCCCCCGTGCCCGCCCTCCTCGAACGCATCCAGCAGCGCGGCCGCTCCATCGAAACCGGCATCACCGCCGATTACCTCAACCTGCTCGATGGCTTCTACGAGGAATGGATCGCCTCCTACGACCTCAGCCCCGTCCTCACCATCCCCTCCGGCGCCTGGGATTACGTCAACAAACCCGCCCATATCCAAATCGTCGTCCAAAAGATACAGGAAAAACTCGCCGGCAAAGAACACGTCCTCTTCCCTGACTCGTGATGCTGCAAACTAAGTTAACAGTGACCTAGGTTAATAGGGTTCGTATTTTCTAGAAAAGAGTGGGTGAGAATGAATTTTGGAAATTTGATATCAAGAAAAAACCTAAGGTTAGCTTGGAATCGTATCCTTACAGCAAAAAACGTGAGTTACAAAAACCTTTTTCGTCATCACTTGGATGCTTACAGTTTAGAGATTGAAGAAAATTTAGAAAGTCTTAGGACTAGGCTAAGGGATGGTGTTTACAAACCAATCAGCCCTGTTCGCATTTTTTCCCCTACAAAGTCTGGCCTTCAAAGGCCAATTACGTTGTTAGCCATTGAAGATCAAATTGTGCTGCAAGGTTTAGCTAACCTTTTTGCAGACAAAATAAGGGCTAGGAGAAGACACCTTGAGGGTGAATCTGTTTATAGTTACCTGTTGAATGAAGAAGACAACATCTTCTTTGTGCGTGACTGAAAAGAGGGTTATTTTCAATTAGAAAAATTTCTAACAGATACTTTTAAGCTGGGAAATAATTGGCTGGCAGATTTTGACCTCTCTGCCTTTTACGCAACTATTGACCACGAATTATTGTTAGATAATTTGTTTCCAAGAGGTGGAAGTCCGAGAACCCTTGGCCTATCTAACGAATGCTTGGAAATGTGGAGTTCTAAGACTTATAGGCACAATCACGGAATACCCCAAGGGCCGCATGCCTCAGGAGTGCTAGCGGAATCTGTGATGTTGTCAATTGATGAAGTAATGTCTAGTAAATACAAGTATGCTCGATATGTTGATGACATAAAAATACTCGCAAGTAGCCAGATGGAAGTCCAACGTGCAGTTGCTGAGCTTGATATTCTATGCAAGGAAAAAGGATTAATTCCCAATAAAGGAAAACTTGGTATTAAAAAAGTTGAGAGTGAGGATGAGCTAACCTCCCATATGCCGGATTTGCTTGGCTACCATGAAGGCGGGAGGTCAAAGTCGCTTTCTCAGGGGGATGCTGAGGAACTTCTTGTCGAATCCTTGTCAAACGCTGGTACTGAAATAGTTGACAAATCAAAATTCAGGTATACGTTGTTTCGAGCCCCCCGTTCGAGGAAAATACTTTATACGATAGCGCGCCTTTGGAAATCATTTCCCGAACATACTGACGCATATGTATCTTATTTAGAGACCTATCCGGATTCGCAATTGATAAAGAATCTGGCAATAGAAATCTTAACTGAAAACTATCCTTACGCATTTGTTCAAGGGGAATGTTGGAAATTTGTTGCAAAGATGGCAACCGTCAATGAGAAAACGGTGATCGGTACCCCTTAAAATAAGACAATAGTCTGCGACAATCAAAGACAAAAAGGGTACCAAACCATGAGCCGACGAATTGGCAAAGAGATCAAGGAAGAGATCATCCGAAAGGTGCAGGCGGGGGAACGCGTGGCGGATCTGGCTG
>QWJF01000011.1 GCA_009391835.1 Chloroflexota bacterium
ATAAGCCTGGCGATCTCCCTCTGGGTCATTCCCACTGCCAGCGAACGGCTCACTTCCTCGCGCTCGCTGGTGCTTAGGCGCATGTATTTTGTGTTTTGCATACGAACGAATTATCCTTCATTCGTTGCACTAAATGTCTGACTCCACCTTGTTAACCAGGTTGTGTGATACTTTTGGGCTAATCCTCAATAAGTAAGTGAAATGTCCTCACAAACATCCGCAGACATAGGGGTAACTTCAATGGCCTCAGAGGTTGACTGGCAGGAGCTTTACCGGACGCTGTTGCCCAAGGTTTTCCATTATTTTTCCTATCGTGTAGGCGACACACAGGCCGCTGAAGACCTGACGGCGATTACTTTTGAGCGGGCCTGGCGTCATCGAGGCCGCTATCGGAAGGACCTGGGCAAATTTCAGGCCTGGGTGTTTGGGATTGCCAACAAGGTGTTTCTCGAGCACTTGCGCAGCCCGAAAAACGACGTCTCTTTGGATGAAGTTCGTTTGCCGGGGGAGGGGCTCGTTGACGCCGGGACGGAGGCGCGCGACGATTTTGAGCGCTTGAGTCTGCTGCTGGGCCAGATTCCGGACGAAGACCGCCAATTGCTGGCTTTGAAATATGGCGCTGAACTGACCAACAGAGCCATCGCCAAACTCACCCGGATGAGCGAGAGCAACGTGGGAACGCGTTTGCATCGCCTTGTGCTCAAACTAAGAAGTCAATGGGAGCAGGATTATGAACGATAAATTTCTATACGATGCACGGCCGAAAAATCGTCGGGGTTTTGCACAAGCACTGTATGCCAAGCTAACAGATGCAGAGCCGCAATTGACTCGCTGGCAGGCTTTCATCGGGAACCGCGCGGCGGTGGTTACCAGTGCCCTGGCTTTACTGCTGCTGGCGGCAGTGGCCTATCAAATTCTCTCCCCGCGCTTCCATCACGAAGCTCAAATCAACGGCATTGACATCTACGAGATGGATTACCGCATCGTGCTTCAGCCGGATTGGGCCGCTCCGTTAGTTGAGGACGCCCCCGAGGCGCTTTCGGAACCTGGCGAGTCGAGAGGGCTAATCAGCGTCTATACAGCGATGGACCAATTGCCTTATCGCATTAAGCTGCCGACCTATTTTCCGGAGGGCATGGAGTTGTTTTAGGAAATCTATAATAATCCTGATCTCTGGAATTACTGGTTTATTCTGCAGTGGAGTGACCCTGAGACAAAGCGCAGTTTTACAATGATGGTTCATGAAATACAGCAATATACGGTTGAGGAATTGCGTGTAGTGCCCGGCGCTTGGGAAACCATTGATTTGGGTGGGATTCAAGGTTTGCTGGTGCGCGGCAATTTCGAGCCGCCCTTTGATTCGGAGGAAGAGTACATGGCCTTCGCTGATTCCGAAGAGCGCTTTACCTACGCCTACTGGAACGTAGCGTTGGGGCTGCGCCTACTCTGGGTGGATAATGGCGTTTACTACGAACTTGTCAGTCCGAATATGGCAATCTCTCCGGCCGACTTCAAGCTCCAAGGTCAAGATACGCTGGATTACATGTTGCCGAGCATTTCAGAGGATGAGTTGATCCGGATAGCTGAATCAATTGTCAGCCAATCCGACTAGTAAAAAGCCCCGGCAAACGCCGGGGCTTTTTTATTTGGGTGGGTTCAGAATCATATTCAGCCGCTTAAGTTGGGCTTTATTCAGCCCGTTATCACTTTCGCTCTTAGTCACCACGCCCTTGAGCTTTTTGGCCAGTACGGCCGGGAAGGGCGCGTCCCCGGTTTGCACGTTGGCCTGATCCGAGAGAAACACCACCGCGGCCTGCACGTGCAGTGGATCCTTTGCGTCCCAGTGTTTTTCGAGCAGGCGATCCAGCAGCCCGGCCTCGATCATGGCCTCAAAATGCGGACGCCCCAGGCGCTCCTGGGTGAAGCGCTGCCAGAATCGTTTGAAAATATTACCGCCGCGTAAATCCCAGCGCTGCTTTTCCTTGTTGAAGAAAATCTCTCCCGAAGTGAATTTGGGCAGCAGGAGCCACAGCCCAGCCGGGCCAATCAACAGATGTTGGGCGGGGCTGCGCTGATGGTAGATCGTGTAGCTGTCGTCGAGCGATTTCAGGGCGCTGTTGATGGCCAGGTCGGGGCGCTTGCTCCAACGCCCAAAATAGAGGCCGAGTTGCACGAGCAGGATGCCGCCCAGCAGGAAAAGGAAATAGCGGCCGAGTTGGCCATCCGTGTTGAACAGCACGAATACGGCGGCGACCAGCATGAGCATGCCGCCCAGGTTGGCCACCAGGGCGAGGCGGCTGTTGCGCCGGTAGAGGGCTTCGTTGTCAATGATTTTCATTAGGTCAGGCGACTTCCAGGGCGCTTTCGATGGCTTCTCGTAAGGAGTTGATCAGGCCGACTTTCACAGATTGGCGCGCCAGCTTGATGGCGCTGAACAGCGCGGTGCCATCCGAGCGGCCGTGGCCCACGAAGACCAGCCCGTTAAGACCCAGCAGGGGCGCGGCGCCCACCTGGCGAGAGTCCAGATCTTTGCGCAATTCGTTGAAGGCAGGGCGGGCCAGCAGGCCACCGATCTTTGTGCGCGTCGAGGCCATCATCTCCGTGCGCAATCGGTCGGTGATGAATTTGGCGACAGCTTCGCTACCCTTCATCAGCACGTTGCCGGTGAAGCCGTCGGTGACGGCCACATCCGCATCGCCGCCGAATATCTCTTTGCCCTCCACGTTGCCAATAAAGTTCAGTGAGCTGGCTTCCAGCAGTGGGTAGGTCTCCTTGACCAGTTCGTTGCCCTTGCCGGCCTCCTCCCCGTTGGAGACCAAGCCGACGCGCGGATTCTTTACGCCCAATACCTGCTCGGCGTAAACGGATCCCATCAGCGCAAATTGCAGCAAATATTCAGGCTTACATTCGGCGTTGGCGCCGATATCCAGCACGACGCAATGACCGGAGGCAGTGGGGAAGAGCACACTGAGCGCCGGGCGCCTGACGCCCTTCATGCGTTTCAGCCGCGCCAGCCCGATGCCCAGCGCACCGGCTGTGTTGCCGGCGGTTACCAAGGCGTCGGCCTCCCCGTTGGAGATTAGGTCCATGCCGACACCCATCGAATTCTTGACTCGGCGGAGCACGCCGTGCGAGATATGGTCGGACATCTCGAAGACCTCATCAGCATGCACCAACTCGATATTTTTGGCGCTGCCGAGCATGGGGGCGAGCACCTGACGATCGCCGACCAGGATCAGGGGTTCGTCAAATTCGCGACTGGCTTGAAGGGCAGCCTGCACCTCTGGCTCGGGATGCTGGTCGCTGCCCATTGCATCGAGCACGATGCGCATGCGTCCTCCGTGGGTTAAATTGGGGGCTGGGTTGACATTGGTAACCCGGAGATTATAATACCTCGGCCAGCGCTGGTGCTGGAACTGGTAGACAGGCACGGTTGAGGGCCGTGTGCCTTCGGGCGTGAGGGTTCGATTCCCTCCCAGCGCACTCGATGGGCCTGCATTCGCAGGCCCATTTTCTTTTCAAGCCGTATAATCCAAACATGGCAAAACTTGTTTCCGTAGCGGAGATGGTGTCGGTTGAGCGGGCAGCGAACGCGGCCGGCTTGAGCCATGCTCAGATGATGGAGAACGCCGGGCGCAACCTGGCGGAGACACTGCTTGCGTTCAGCCAGGACGAGGAAAGCTCGGTGCTGGCGCTGGTCGGTAAGGGCAACAACGGGGGCGACTCGTTGGTGGCGCTAGCGGCGCTGGCCGAACAGGGTTGGCAGACCAGTGCCTATCTCGTTGAGCGGGAAAGAGATGACTATGTTGAGCGGCTGGAAGATAGCGGTGGACTCGTGCTGGAGCACGGCAATATCGGCGTGCTTCGAGAAGCGATTGCGGGCCACGAGATGCTACTGGACGGACTGCTGGGTACCGGAATCACATTGCCGCTGCGCGCGCCCATCCCTGAAATGCTGGCCGCCGCCAAAGAGACGCTGGATGACCTCGACGGTGCGCCCTTGGTGATCGCCGTGGATTGCCCCTCGGGAATGGATTGTGACAACGGCGAGGCGGCCTCCGAAACACTGGCAGCAGACCTGACGGTGTGCATGGCGGCGGTCAAAAACGGCATGCTGTACCCACAGGCTTTTAATTTGCTGGGCGAGCTGGCGATTGTGGAAATAGGACTGCTGGAGGATCTGCCCGAATGGACGGCCATTCAGCGCTACGCGATTGACGAGGCGATGGCGCTGGAGGCACTGCCAGAGCGTCGCCCTGATTCGCATAAAGGCAGTTTTGGCACCGCTTTGATTGTGGCGGGCTCCGGACATTATCCGGGGGCGGCCTTGCTTGCCGGGCGCGCCGCAGCCCGCAGCGGGGCCGGTTTGATCCGTGTGGCGACAACGGCACCAGTACAGGCCATGCTGGCCGGGCACATGCCGGAGGCCACCTGGCTGCCCCTGCCCGATGCCGAGGGCTGGATTGCCGCTGAGGCTGCAGAAGTGATCGCGGGTGAGCTGAAGACGGCATCGGTGATTCTGATGGGGCCCGGCTTTGGTTTGGAAGATACTACGCGCGCGTTTGTGAGCCATTTGCTGGCATCGAAAATTTTGCCCCCGATGGTGGTGGATGCAGATGGATTGAAGCTGTTGGCTAAAATTAAGGATGGGCCAAGGCGCCTGCCCGCTGATTCAATCTTGACGCCACACCCCGGCGAGATGGCCATACTCACGGGCTTGGCTCTGGCGGAAATTCAAAGCGATCGAGAAGGGCTGGCTCGGCGTTTTGCTGGCGAATGGGGTCAGGTGCTGGTGCTAAAGGGGGCTTTTACAGTGGTGGCCGCGCCCGATGGGCGTACGGCGATCTTGCCGTTGGCTAGCTCAGCCCTGGCCACAGCCGGGACCGGAGACGTGCTGGCCGGCATTATTACGGGATTGCGCGCCCAAGGCGTGGCGCCGTTTGAAGCTGCTTGTACAGGCATTTGGCTGCACGGGGAAGCTGGGCTGCAAGCCGCTTACTATCAAGGCAGTGAAGCCAGCGTGGTTGCGGGGGATTTGCTGGATGAACTGGGAGAGTTGCTCGGCTAGATTATGCCAGGAGCCTGCAAACAAAAAAGGGCTGCATGTGCAGCCCTTTTTTGTTTGGGTGGATGTTTAGGATTTCTTGCTATCGGATTTGCCGCTGGAATTGGCTTTCTTCGTCTTCGGCGGGGCTTTGGCGGCCTCGATAACGTTTTCCACGCGGCTGCGCTGCTCTTCCAGCACTACCTGGCCACGCTCGCGCAATTCCTCGGCGCGCTGGCGGGCCATCTGAGCCAATTCGTCGGCCCGTGAGCGGGCTTCGCCAGCGGCGGCTTCCGCATGGGCATAAGCAGCTTCAAGGGACTCGGTGGTCTTATCCTTGAGTTCGCCGCCTTTTTCCTTGAGCATGGCGCGGGTCTCTTCGCCGGATTGCGGCGCCATCAGCAAGGCTACTGCTGAGCCGATGAGGCCGCCCACCAGAAAACCGGACAGAAAATTCCCGAGGTCACTACCATTTCGATCTGACATGTTGTACTCCTTTTTATCTAAGTTAATTTCAGTTTTTTCGGCGGAAGTTGAGCATGTCCGCCGCGCGGCGCACAGCCGCCATTGTTGAATTGACTTTCATCACCGGGCCAACCAGGTTTTGGCTCAGGAAAGCTGCCGTGCCCCGCAAGGTGTCGGCGGCGCGGCTGGTGGATTCGAGGATGGGTCGTACCTCGTTTTGGATCAAATTGATCAACCTGGCAAGTTGCACCAGCAGGATGACCAAGGCGAGGCCAATAATCATAAATTCCAACACAAGCACGATGATGAAAATATCACGCAGCGTCTCGGTGGGGGCACCCGGCTGAAGCAAGAAGATTACGGCGTAGATGAGCCCGGCAAGCAGCAGAACTGCAAAAGCGACCAGCGCAAACGCCATGAGGCGTTGACGCCCCAAGCTGGAAGCTCCGCTATCCAACCGCGGAGTACCGCGTCCGTTTTCGTCCCCTGAGTATGTTCGTTCGGCCATAAGAATCTATTATAGCGTACGGGTTTCGGGAACTAACTCGACGAGAATTAGCTAAGCTGCTATTAACCCAGCTATTCGGACCAGGCGACTACCTGATCTTCAATGATCTGCCCATTGGCGCCCCCGCCTTCGACAAAACGAAGGTCTTTGGTGGCTTCAAGGTGCAGGCATTGGGCGTCGGCGCAGTAGCGGTAGGCCAGCGGAGCGGCGAAATTGGTGGGGCTATAGAGCTTGTAGGCATAGTGCCCGCCGCCCAGGGGCCACATTGGGAGGGGAGTGCCCCAATCCACCAACTTGAACTGGATATAGGCCCCGCCCTCGATGAGGCCGACCAGATCGAACCAGATGGGTTCAGAGGTGCCGACCGTCCAGCCAGGGATGCGATCCTCGATCACCCGGCCCTCGTCCTCAGCAGACAGGATTAGCTGGCGCAAAATAAAATCGCCGTCGTCGTCATGTTCGGCGTTCCAGAAGCCATCCCCCAGCGTGTATTTGTAGCGTATATCTTTGCCCACAGGCAAGTCCAGGGACAGCGAGTAACGGCCATCTTCGAGAATAGTGAACGCTGGGGCGCTGGCAAATTGCTGCAGGTCGCCGGCAATGTGCAGCGGTACGCCGGGCACGCTGCCCTCAGGAGGCTGCGCCACCAATACGACGGTCACCGTTTCAAGCGGATTCAATGCAATCTGAGCGGGGGTATCCGTATCGGCGGCCACCAAAGCACCCTGCTGGAAGGAGCGATAGCGCCCGGTGGGATCGATGATTACCAGGTTGTGCAAGCCCTGCGGCAGGCGGCCCAGCAAGAAATAACCATCGGATGCGGTTTCGGTTTGCAGGCCCCCGGCGCCCACGTGAATGCCGGCGAGAGGCTGGCCGGCCTCATCGGTAATGATTCCACTGAGTTGGCCGCCAGCCGGAGACGTGGGCAGGTCTGCCCAGGCGACCACCAGATCGTGTGCAATGTGTCCGGGCCCATCCGCCAGATAGAAGCGTCCGGGGAGCAGTTGCCCGTTTAGGCTGATTTCTTCCACGGATTGCTCAGATTGGCGGGCGTAGCGATAGGTGAGACGCGTGCCCAAGGGCACGGATAATGTCAGGCTAAAACTGCGCTCGCCGTCGGTCACCATCTTGATGGCTTCAGAGTTGAATGAGGCGCCCGTTACTTCGTCTAGCAAGACCAGGTTAACGCCATCACGCTCTGGGGTGTTCTCGGGCACCAGCACATTGAAGCTTACTTCGACACTGGCTGGGAGGTTGAAGTTGCTCAGTGCCGGTCCGGACCCACACCCAGTGAGCAAAACGAGCAGAACGGCTGTGATGGCGATGCGCTTCATACGAGCCCCTTCTTCTTCAGGCGCGCTCGGCGCTGGCCTTCTGCCAGGCTGGCCGTGCCGACACTCATAAAATAGAGTAAGACGAGCGGGACCCAAACGAGCAGCATATTGATGGGATCGATTGTGGGGGTGATCGCCGCGGCCAGCACGGATAGCAGCACCACGGCGATGCGCCATTGAGCGCGCAGCAGCCGGGCGGGCAGGATGCCCATTGCGGCCAGCACGTAAGCCACCAATGGAAACTCAAAGGCGACGCCGATCCAGAACATCAATCCGGTGGCAAAAGCAATGTAAGACGAGGGCCGCACGAGCGTGGGGATGCCCATAAAACCGAGCAGGAAGGGCAACGCCTCGGGCAGGATGTAGTAATAGGTGAAAGCCATACCTCCCAAGAAGAAGATCGCCACCAAGGGAATAGCCAGCAGCCCGGTGATGCGCGCCCGGCGTGATAGGCCGGGCGCGGCGAAGAGCAAGAGTTCCAGGCTGATGTAGGGCAGCGTAACGGCGAAGGCGGTGATCAGGGTGACGCGCATGATGACGCCAATCGGCTCGGTAACTTCAATGGCTTGCAACTCTGAGATGCCGCCAATGGGGGCGGCCAGCCAATCCAGGAGCTGGGAGGAATAGACAAACACAAAGCCGGCTACCAGAATTAGGGCCACCGCCGAGCGCAATAGGTGGCCGCGCAGGGCAGCAAGGTGAACGAGCAAATCGCCCGGGTTTTCAACCGCTTTTTGCACGGTCTCGCCGATAGGGGTATCTTCAGGGTCTTCACTGGAGAGCGTTTTCCAGCCTTCGGCGATGCCGCGCGCCATCCAGGCAAGTAGTCGAAGTGGAGAGGTTAACAGCCACCAGAGGGCGCGCAATAATCCGCGCATTTACTCGTCCTCGGGTGCAGGTGGGGGGCTTTCATCCTCTTGCTCGCCTGTGCGCGTCCAGGCCACAAACTTACGATCCAGATCTTTGATGGCGCGGCGGCCCTCACTGAGGTTGCGATTCACATCACTGCGCAAATCGTCAAAATCGTCAATCCCCGCTTGGCGGGCAAGGCTATCTGGCAGTGAGCGCAGTTCGCGGCTGGCGCGCAGCATGGCATGCCAAGCATCCGATTGGCGCAGGTGGCGCAGGCTGCGACCCAGGGTGGCGCCCATTTTGACCATATCGCCGGGGCCAAAGACCACCAGCAGGATGATGAGGATGGCGATTAATTCAAGGGGGCCAATGCCGAAAATTTCCAAATTCAGGCCCCTGGCTCCTCGCCCGTGGACAGTTCGCCAGTTGAAAGCTCAGCAAGAGCTTTGAAAGCCTGGTGGATTTCGTTGATGCGCTCCGCGAGCCCGCCAAGCACGCCGTTGACGAAGCGGGGTGCGCTATCCGAACCGTAGCGCTTGGCCAACTCAACAGCTTCATTGATCGCCACCTTAACGGGCGTTTGTTTGGTCACGGCGAATTCCCAGAGAGCGATGCGCAACAAATTGCGATCAATGATGGAGACCTGGTCAATAGGCCATTCGGGGGCGAGTTCGGCGATATAGTCATCCAGGGCTGCGCGCAGCGGCTCCACGCCGCGCACCAAATCTTCGGCAAAGGCAGCCGTTTTGGCATCCAACGCATATTCGGCCAAGCGCGCTTTGAGCACCTCGTCAACCGGGTGTTCGGCCAGGTCAATTTCGTAGAGCGCTTGGAGAGCCAGGCTGCGCGCCCGGGTGCGCGATTTCATGAGGGGGTCTCAGTCGTTAGAGGGAAAATCGATATCTTCGATATGGATATTGATCTGGCCGGCTTGCATGCCGACCATTTCAGTGAGGGCGCGGGCCACGTCGTCTTGGATTGTGCGGCTCACCTGGCGCAAGTTGACATCGTTTTGAGGATTACGTAAATATCCAGGTTCACGATGTCGCCTTCTGTTTTTACCTGGACACCCTCCAGGGCTTGCTTGGGGCGCGCCCATTGCTTGAACTGGCTTGGCGTGGCGCCCATGCGGCTGACGCCCTCCACGCTGAGCGCCGTCAGGCGCGCAAGGTTGAGCAGCACCTGAGAGGCGATGGTGGTGGAACCGGGGGTAGGGGAAGTGGCAGTGGGCATTGGGCTAGAACATCGCCATGCCGCCGTCTACGGCGAGCGTTTGGCCCGTGATGTAAGCGGCCTCATCGGAGGCGAGGAAGGCCACCGCGTAGGCGATTTCTGCGGGCTCGCCTTTGCGGCCCAGGGGGATCTGCTCAATAAAACTTTCGCGTATCTCTTCGGAGACGCCTTCCCAAATTTCGGTATCCACGTAACCTGCGGCGACTGCATTGACCGTGATCTTGCGGCTGGCAATCTCTCGCGCCAGCGCTTTGGTAAAGCCGATTTGCCCAGCCTTGGACGCCGAATAATTGGTTTGACCGGCGTTGCCAATCTGCCCGGAGATGGAAGTAATGTTGATGATGCGGCCAAAATGGGCCTTCATCATCGGGCGAACAGCGGCCTTGGAGCAGTTGAAGGTGCCCTTGAGGTTGGTGGCGATCACTGCGTCGAAATCCTCCTCCGACATGCGCAAAATGAGCGTATCGCGCGTAATCCCGGCGTTGTTGACCAAAATATCAATCTTCTCGAATTTGTCTATGGCCGCCTGGATTAGCGCGGCGGCTTGCTCAATGTCGGCCACATTGGCCTGGACGGCCAACGCTTGCCCGCCGCCCTTCTCGATCTCGGCGACCACTTCATCAGCAGCTTTGGAAGCGCGGTTGTAATTCACCACGATGCGGGCGCCACGCGCGGCCAACTCCAGCGCGATGGCACGGCCGATGCCGCGCGAACCGCCGGTAACGACGGCGACGCGGCCCTCCAATGATTTCGTCTGTGATGCGGCCATCTGGGTCTCCGATGCGAATTGAGGGATTATACCAAGCGGCTCTACTCGTCCCCGGCAAGCTTCTCAAAATCGGCGGGTTCACCTAGGGCGATGCCCTGCGCGTCGGGGTCGATGCGTTTGAGCAGGCCAGTGAGCACAGATCCGCTGCCCAACTCAATGAAGGTGCGCACGCCCTGGGCGCGCATAAATTGAACCGACTGGGTCCAGCGGACGCGCGAGGTGAGCTGGGCCTGCAAATCGGAGCGGATACTGGCGATATCGTCCATCGTGCTGGCCTCCACGTTGCCGATTACCCACAGGACCGGATCGCGCAGACCCGATTCGTTGATCGCTTCGGTGAAGGCCTTTTGGGCAGGGGCCATTAAATGGGAATGGGCGGCGATGCTGACCGCCAGCGGCAGGGCGCGCCTGGCGCCGAATTCCTTAGCGGTCTGGATGGCGCGTTCAACGGCGGCCGAATGCCCGGAAATGACCACCTGGCCGGGGCAATTGTCGTTGGCAATTTCGACGATCTCGCCGTTGATGGAGGCGTCTACGGCGGCCATCTCCGCCTGGTGGATATCCAGCCCGAGGATGGCGGCCATGCCGCCGGGATTATCTTCGCCGGCGCGCTTCATCAATTCGCCGCGGCGGCGCACCAGCTCCAGCGCTTCGGGGAAATCGAGCGCTTCGGCAGCCACCAGCGCGCTGAGTTCGCCGAGCGAATGCCCGGCCACGAAGGCGGGTTTGAGATCAGGATACTGTTCTTTGAAAACGCGCAGAGCGGCTACCGAATGGACCAGCAGAGCGGGTTGGGTGTTGATTGTGTCGTTGAGATCGTCTTCGGGGCCTTCCCAGGCGAGCGTTGAGAGAGCAAAGCCGAGCAGCTCGTCGGCTTCCTCGAAGATGGCTTTGGCGGCCGGGTAGTGGGCGGCCAGCGCCTGGCCCATGCCGACCTTTTGCGAGCCCTGGCCGGGGAAGACGAAGGCGCTGTTTTGGGGAATGAATTTCATGGGCGAGAATCCTAATTGGTGTGAAATGGCGATGCCTTGATTATAGTAAAGACTCGGGCGAGGGAAAACGAAAAGAGCCCCGCAATGCGAGGCTCTCAGTGGGCAAAGGGGTTTATTCGCGTTCTACAGCGATAACTTCGCGGCCTTTGTAGTAGCCGCAGTTGAGGCAGACACGGTGCGGCAGGCGCTTCTCGCCGCAGTTCGAGCAGCTCACCAAGTTGCGCGCTTCGAGGGCATCGTGCGCTCGGCGGCGATCTCGGCGTCCTTTAGAAACTTTTCGTTTTGGTAGTGGGGTCATGCGACCACTCCTTTGGTTTTCAGCAAAATGCCTGCTTTCCGCAGGCGCACGGGATTATACAGGGGGTGTGCGGAGGTGTCAAGCAATACAAGTGTAACTTATGTCAAGATTAAGAGGAAGGAGCTGGGCTTTGAAGTGTTTGGATTCATACAAATTAAATCTTGAATCGCTCCTCAAAAAATCCCCAGCACCAGGCGATTTTGGTCAGATAGATCAATGGCATTAGGTAAATATAGCGGGCAAATTTTCGCCACGAGGCGAGGAGTTGAGTCTTCTTAGTCTCCACGATCCAGCCCCACATCCTCCCAACTCGAACTGTCTTCGCGGCTTTCCAAATGGGTGAGCATGTTGACATTGGGCAGCGTAGCGCGGATATCCGCTTCGATCTGTTCCAGCAATTGATGGCCGCGGTGCACGCTCCAATCGCCGGGGACCAACACATGCAATGAAACGAAACGGCGTGGCCCGGATTGGCGGGTGCGCAACGCGTGGTAGGCGATGCCGTCTTCCTGCGTATAACGCTTGAGGGTTTCCTGCAATTTTTTCAATTCGGCGGGGGGCAGGGCGGTATCCATCAAGCCCAGCACCGATTTGCGCACGATGCGCCCGCCGGAGCGGGTGATGTTGGCGGCAACGAGGATTGCCACGATGGGATCCAGAAGCTGCCAACCTGAGATTGCGACCAGGCCCACACCAACCAGTACACCCACCGAGGTCCATACATCGGTGAACAGATGCTGAGCGTTGGCCTCCAGTGTGGGCGATTCGTGGCGGCGGGCGGTGCGCAACAAAACCAGCGCAATGACCAGGTTGATGGCCGAAGCGAGCATGGAGATGCCCAGGCCGATGCCCAGTTGCTGCAAGGGTTGGGGAGCGAGCAGGCGCTGCACGGCGGCGTAGGCAATGCTAACGGCGGCAATCAAGATTAAGCCGCCCTCCACACCACTCGAAAAATATTCGGCTTTGCTGTGGCCGTAAGCGTGCTCTTCATCCGGCGGCTGCGAAGCCCAATTCAGCATCGCAATGGCGGTGAAGGCGCCGGCCAGATTTACGAAGGATTCGAGCGCATCCGAGAGCAGCCCCACGGAGCCGGTCAGCCAGTAGGCGCCCGCTTTGAGCAGGATGGTGACCAGCGCGGCCGCCAGCGAGAGCCAAGCGTAGCGTATGAGGAATACCCTGTTGGAAACTTGCATCATTGGATTATAGGCGTATTCGAGCCTAGCGAAGAAAGCGGGCTTAGCCCTTGCTGCCCACCTGCGAGCGAAGATAGGCTTCGATGAAGCCGGTGATATCGCCATCCAGCACGCCCGAAGCGTTGCCTGCCTCATGGTCCGTGCGATGATCCTTGACCATTTGGTAGGGGTGCAACACGTAGGAGCGGATCTGGCTGCCCCATTCCGTTTTTTGGTAATCCCCGCGCAATTCGGCCATTTCTTTACTAGCCTTTTCGCGCTCGATCTGCAGCAGTCGCGCCTTGAGCACCTTGAGGGCGTTGTCGCGGTTTTGGGTCTGGGAGCGCTCGTTTTGGGAGGAGGCCACCACACCGCTGGGGACATGGGTTATGCGGATGGCGGTTTGGTTCTTTTGCACGCTCTGGCCGCCAGCCCCGCTGGAGAGAAAGGTGTCGATCTTGAGATCTTTCTCGTCCAGATCAATCTCGGCATCCTCCACCTGAGGAAGTACTTCCACCTGCGCAAAAGAAGTGTGGCGGCGCTTTGAGGCGTCGTAGGGCGAGATGCGCACCAGGCGGTGCACGCCCTTCTCGGCGCGCAGGTAGCCGTAGGCATAGGCGCCCTCAACACCAATCGTGACGCTCTTGATGCCGGCTTCCTCTCCCTCGCTCAAGTCGAGGATTTGGCTTTTGTAGCCCTGCTGCTCGATCCAGCGCAGATACATCCGCTGCAGCATCATGGCCCAATCTTGAGCCTCGGTACCGCCCGCACCGGCGTTGATACTGAGCAGTGCGTCGCCAGAATCGTATTCGCCGGAGAGTAGCGTGCGCAGTTCGCGCTGATCCACCAGCGGCTCAATGGCATCCGCTTCGGCTTGCAACTCGGTTTGCAGACTGTCGTCGCCCAATTCGGCGAGTTCGAGCGCATAAGCCACGCGTTTCTCCAGCGCGCGCCAGGCTTCCACCTCGTTGCGCAGGTCGGAGATGCGCTTCATCAATTTTTTTGCGTTTTGGGGATCATCCCATAAATCGGGCGCCTGGGATTGCTGCTCCAGCCCGACAAGATCCCGCTCCATTTTGGCTAAGTCAAAGACTCTCCAGGAGGGATTGGATGCGCTGCTGGGCGTCGTTCAGGCGAGAAATGATTTCGTGCATAATGACCTCGGGTGGGTAACTTTCAACCGTCATTATAGCCAATCGCAGAAGAATCTCCCTGTTGCGCGATGCTATAATCGCGGCATGTCTGAGCCCAAATTGACGCATGTAGATGAGAGAGGCCGCGCCCGCATGGTGGATGTGGGCGGAAAACCCGCCACCCAGCGCACGGCTGTGGCTGAGGGCCAGGTTCTGATGAGCGCTGAGACGCTTGCACTGATCCGTGAGGGGGCGCTCAAGAAGGGCGATGCCCTGAGCGTGGCGCAGATCGCCGGCATCCAGGCCGCCAAACGCACCGCGGAGTTGATCCCTTTCTGCCATCCCGTGCCCCTCGACCAGATTGCGGTTGATTTTGAACTGGACGATGCCTTACCCGGCGTGCGCATCCGGGCCACGGCGCACTGTACGGCGAAAACAGGCGTGGAGATGGAGGCGCTCACTGCGGTGTCCGTGGCGGCGCTCACGATCTACGATATGGCCAAATCCGCCGAAAAGACCATGCGTATAGCCGAAATCCGTTTGGTCAAGAAAACAGGCGGCAAGAGCGGGGATTTTGAAACGTGACCGAGAAGGAGCGATGGCTGCGGCGCGCCAAGAAGCTGGACAAAAAGAAACAAGCCATGCATATCTCGGGCCGCAGCGTGTTCACGCTGCAGGAGATTCTGCGCCGCAAAGCCGAGCGCGCTCGGCAGGGCAAGGCGCGGCAGAAAGAATTGAAATCCGATGAATAAGGTCGAGTTGCTCTTTTTTGCCACTTTGAAGGAAAAGGCAGGGACGACCCGCTCTAGTATGGAAATTCCCGAGAAGGCCAGCGTGAAGGAATTCAAAAGTCTCCTGCGCGAGAAATTCCCGGCATTGCCCGCGGGCGGCTCCTCCATCCTGGTGGCGATCAATAGAGAATATGCCTTTGATGACGAAGAGATTCCGAAGGATGCAGAGATCGCCCTGTTCCCGCCAGTGAGCGGCGGCTCGGCGCCCACAATTTTTTCCATCACCGAAAACGAGATTGATCTAAACGCTATGCTGGCACAAATCACGCTGCCCACCACAGGCGCGGCCTGTTTTTTTAGCGGGATGGTGCGCAGTGTCACCACACGCGGTGAAGGCTACGCAACCGAGCATCTCGAATACGAGGCCTACGTGCCGATGGCCGAAGCCAAAATTCAGCAGGTGGCGGAGGAAATTCGCGCCCAGTGGCCCGAAGTAGAGGGGATTGCCATTGTGCAGCGGGTGGGGCTGCTGCAACCCGGCACGCCCACCGTGTTGATTGCCTGCACGGCCGGGCATCGCGACAGCGGCGTTTTTGAGGCTGCCCGCTACGGGATTGATCGCCTCAAGCAGATCGTGCCGATATGGAAGAAGGAAATCGGCACCCACGGGGAAATATGGGTGGAAGGCGAATACGTACCCAGCCAGGGGGATTAGATGACGCACTATCATTGCAGCAATTGCCATCGCCCCTATCCTGAAGATGGCAGCCCCCATCTCTGTCTCCATTGTGGGGGCGTGTTTAGCGTTGATGGTCCAATCAGCTATTCGCAGGACAAGCTGGATCAGGATGCACGCGGCCTCTGGCGTTACCGCTACACTTTCGGCTTGAGCAAGGCAGCCCCAATTATCACACTTGGCGAAGGCGATACGCCGCTGGCGCAGGCCGAGGCCTTCAAGCGCTCGATTCATTTCAAACTTGAATTCCTCAACCCCACTGGCTCCTTTAAGGATCGCGGCACCGCGCCCCTGATCAGTGAATTGCTGGTGCGTGGGGTTGAGCGCGCGGTGGAGGATTCGTCGGGGAATGCAGGCGCCTCCTTTGCGGCGTACGCGGCCCGCGCCGGGATCGGCGCGCGGGTCTTCGTCCCCGATTCGGCCTCCGGTCCCAAGCGCGCCCAGATTGAGGCTTATGGGGCAGAATTGGTGAGCATCCTAGGGCCGCGCTCTGAAGCCGCCAGTGCCGTGCGCCGCGCCGCCGAGGGGGGAGAGGTGTATGCCAGCCACGCGTTGCTTCCCTACGGGTTAGCGGGCATCGCGACCATTGCGTATGAGCTTGTTGAGCAGTTGGGCCAGGTTCCCGGTTGCGTCATCGCCCCGGTGGGGCACGGCAGCCTGCTTCTGGGCCTCGCCAAGGGATTTGAGGCGTTGAGGGCCGCAGGTATAATTGAGGGCCAGCCCCAATTAATCGGTGTGCAGGCCCGCGCTTGCGCCCCCTTGTGGGCGGTTGCCAATATGGGCGCGGCCGGGCTGGCCTGGATGACCGAAGGACAAACGTTGGCAGAAGGCGTGCGGGTCAGTAAGCCGGCACGCGGTGATGAATTATTGCGCCATATCGCCGAAAGCCAGGGCAGCATGTTGGCGGTTGAGGAAGAAGAAATCCTGGCTGGCCGCGACGCACTGGCTGGTTTGGGGTTTTATGTTGAGCCGACCTCTGCGATTGTTTGGGGGGCGTTGGAGCAGGTGGCGGCGGAATGCCCGGACCCTATTGTGGTGTTATTGAGTGGTTCGGGATTGAAGGCGGTTTAGCAGCGATTCAAGAGGAGTAAGCATGACAGAGAAAATCGTGATTACCGGCACTGGAACGGTCAATGCCCTGGGCCACAGCGTCCAGGAAAGCTGGGAAAAGGCCTTGAATGGCGTATCTGGAATTGGCCCGATCACTCTTTTTGACGACAGCGAATTCCCCGTGCATGTGGCCTGTGAAGTCAAGAATTTTGAACCCGACAAGTTTTTGGAGGCGCGCGAAGTTCGGCGCCGCGATCGCTACCAACTGCTAGGGGCGATGGCTGCGCAGGAAGCGATGGCGCAATCCGGGCTGGAGATCACCGAAGAAAACGCGCCGCGCGTGGGGACTGTGATCTCGGCTGCGATTGGCGGGATTACTGCGATGGAGCAGGGTATTTTGGACATCAATCGGGACGGCCCGCGCCGCGCCAGCCCTTTTCTTATTCCGATGATGATGCCCAATGGGGCGGCCGGATTGGCAGGCATTGACCACGGCGCCAAAGGCCCGGCTTTGTCCGTGGCTTCGGCCTGTGCTTCCGGCCAGGATGGCATCGGCGTGGCTTGGATGATGTTGCGCGCCGGCATGTTGGACGCAGTGATCGCGGGTGCTGCCGAGGCAACCATCACTCAAATTGCAGTGGCGGCGTTTGATCGCATGGGCGCCATGTCTCGCCGCAGTGTGGACGAGGGCACGCCCAGCCCCTTCGACAAAAACCGAGATGGCCTGGTCATTGGCGAGGGCGCCGGCGTCTTGATCCTCGAAACCGAAAGTCATGCCAAAGCGCGCGGCGCAGAGATTCTGGCCGAGCTGGCCGGCTACGGGTCCTCGGCGGATGCTTATCACATTACCGCGCCCCACGATCAGGGTGTTGGCGGGGCGCAGGCGATAAAGATGGCTATGGATCAAGCGGAAATGTCGCTCGACGCTGTGGGCTATATCAATGCCCACGGCACCGGTACACAGCTCAACGATCTTTCCGAGACGCGCGCGATTAAGAGCGTGTTTGGCGAAAAGGCCTATGATGTGGCCATTTCCTCGACGAAATCAATGACCGGACATATGATGGGTGCCACGGGCGCATTTGAAACCATCATGTGCGTCCAAGCGGTGCGCAACAACCTGATCCCGCCCACGATTAATTACGTGGAAGTTGATCCGGAATGCGATCTGGATTATGTGCCCAATGAAGCGCGCGAAGTGGAAGTGAACGCGACCCTCACCAACGCGTTCGGCTTTGGCGGCCACAACGCGGTGATTGCAGTGCGCAAGTATGGTTGATTCTATTTTCAAATTTGACCGGAACTAACGGAACGCCAGCCACTCGAAATTCGGGTGGTTAGCGCTCCCTGAGTTCCAGGAGGCATCAATGCTTTCTGTGGAAGACTCTGGGTTGGAAACTCCCCAGGCATTTGCAAAGCGCCTGGCTTTACCTGTGGACGACGTGCTGTTGCTCAGCCGCGCGCTCACCCACCGTTCCTACCTGAACGAAAATCCCGAAGCTTTGGAAGACAATGAACGCCTGGAATTCCTGGGCGATGCCGTCCTCGATTTTGTGGTGGGCGCCTGGTTGTATCGGCACTTCCCCGAAATGTCGGAAGGGGAAATGACGCGTTTGCGCGCCGCATTGGTGCGCACGGAGCAATTGGGTGATTTCGCGTTACAGATTGAACTGGGCCGTGCCTTGCGCTTGGGCCACGGGGAGGAAGAGAGTGGTGGTCGCTCCCGGCCCGCCATGTTGTGCGCCGCCTTTGAGGCGGTGATTGGTGCGCTCTATTTGGACGCCGGTGTGGGCGCAGTCGAAACTTTCGTCAACCCCATGCTGGATGAAGCCACCGCCGAAATCAGCACGGCCCACGGCGACCGCGATCCGAAGAGTCTGCTGCAGGAATGGGTGCAGGCGCGCGGCGAGCCTACGCCAATCTACGAGATTGTGGCGGAAAGCGGCCCGGATCATGATAAATTCTTTGAAGTTGAAGTGACTGTAGGCGGAAAGTCACTGGCGCGCGGCGAAGGTCGCAACAAGCAGGCGGCCAGCAAGGTAGCTGCAAGCACTGCACTTCAACATTTGAACGCCAAGGAGATGGCCGACTCTGTGTAGTTGGTGAGCAAACCAGTGAACAATCTTCGTCTCACATCCCTCGAACTGAATGGATACAAAACCTTTGCCAGCTCGACCCGCTTTGAATTTGCCGGACCGGTCACGGCTGTGGTTGGCCCCAATGGTTCCGGGAAATCCAATATTGCGGATGCCCTGCGCTGGGTGCTTGGGGAGCAATCCTACAGCCTTTTGCGCGGTCGTAAAACCGAGGACATGATCTTTTCGGGCTCCGAAAAGCGCCCGCGTGCCGGCATGGCTTCCGCCACAGTAACCTTCGACAATAGCGAAGGTTGGCTGCCGATTGATTTCTCCGAAGTTTCGATTACGCGTCGCGCCTATCGCGATGGCCAGAACGAATATTTGATTAACCAGCAAAAAGTGCGTTTGCGGGATGTCAACGAATTGCTGTCTCAATCGGCACTGGCCGAACGCACCTATACCGTGATTGGTCAGGGCCTTGTTGATACGGCGCTCACGCTGAGCTCAGACGAGCGCCGAAAGCTTTTTGAGGAAGCTGCCGGAATCGGCTTATATCGCAATCGCAAAGAGCAAGCTGAGCGACGGTTGGATGCTACCCGGCGCAATCTTGAGCGCGTGGCCGACATCATGGCCGAACTCAAGCCGCGCCTGCGCAGCCTGGAACGCCAGGCTCAACGGGCCACAGAATACGCTACGTTGCGCGCGGACCTGCGCGAAAGCCTGCGAGCCTGGTATGGTTTTCAATGGCATCACGCTCAGAGAGGACTCAAGGCTGTGCGTGAAGAGGCCATTGCGCGAGAGGAAAATCTGGGCCTGGCCCGGCAAAACCAACGCGAGTTGAATAACGAGTTGGCGCAGTTGCGCAACCAGGCGCAGGAGTTACGCGTTGAATTGAACAACTGGCATCGCCGCCTTTCCGAATTGCACGCCGGGCGCGAAAGTTCCAGCCGGGAGTTAGCAGTGGCCAACGAACGCCAACGCGCCCTGGCCGAGCGACGGCTGGCTTTGGGGGAGGAGCGCCAACGCTTGGAAGCTGAATTGGGCGGGTTGCGTGTGCGCCTGGAGACCGTGGAAGCCGAAAAGAAACGCCTGGAGGCAGAAACGGCTGATTCGCAATCTCGGCTGAGTGAAGCCCAGAAGACTCTTGCAGAGCACATTCAAATGCAACAGGACAGTGAGGCACAGAATCGCGCTGTACGCGATCAGCTTGCTGAAACGCAGGGCCAGTTGGTTACCCTCGAGGCGCAACGCAACGAAACCCTGGCGCGCCAGGGGCGTGATCAAAACGAACTGATCGAACTTGAAAAAATGCTGGCAGATATCGCCGAGCAAATCAAGATTGCTGATCAAGATGGCGTTGCGCAAAATACTGACGTGGCTGAGCGCGAGGAAGCCTTGGCTAAATTTAATCGGGATCTTGAAAAACAAGAATCTCGGGTCAGCGAGATGCTGGCTACCCGCCAGGAAATGGAAACAAAGTACGCCGAATTGCTTAGCCGGCAAGCTCGCCTTGCGGCTGAAATCAAAGGACTTGAGGAGGCCGATGTGGCGGCGGCGGGTTTTGCGGATGGCGCCAAGCGCTTGTTGGAAGCTGCACGAGCCAAACGATTAAAACTTGCGCCTGGCACGCTGGGGCGCGAATTGACTGTTCCGGCCAAGCTTGAGGCGGCCATAGCTGCCGCACTGGGCGCCTATATGGACGCTGTGTTGGTTCAAGCAGGTGGATCCCCAGATCAGGTGCTCGAGGTGCTCGAGCAGGACGATTCTTCGGCTGCTGTGCTGCCCTTAGCGGGGCTTTCTCCCTCCCAGGCGTTGGCTTCCCAAAATGGGAAGGGTGTGCTGGGTGTGGCTGCTGAATTGGTGCAGGCGCCGGCTGAATTGGCGCAAGCGGTTGAATTGCTGTTGGGACAGGTGTTGGTCGTCGAAGATCGCCGCGTTGCCCAGCGCGTGATTGTCGATTTGCCGGCTCAGGCGCGCGTGGTCACACTTCGTGGTGAATTGTTCCACCGCGGCGGGCAATTTGAGGTGCGCTCGTCGAAGGCCGCAGCACCATTGGCCCGGCCGCGCCAGGCGCGTGAACTTCGGGAGCAGCTCTCCAAAGTGGAACAAGAGCTGGCCTCCTTCGAGGAGAAGCGCTCAGCCCTCGAAAAGGAGCTTGTTTCCAGCCAGGAGAAGCAGCAAGCGTTGCGCAGCCAGGCTGAGGCGGCAGCCACTGAGGCGGAGGTGGCGCGCCGAGCTCAGCAATCTTCCAGACTGGATAGCGAACAGATGCTGCGCCAACTAGATTGGTTCAAATCCCAACAGCGCAACCTGACCCGGCAAATTGAACAGGCAACGGAAGCCTTTGAGGTGTTTGATCGTCAGGAAGAAACGTTCGGCACACGCATCCGTGAGCTACAGCAGCGTATTGAAATTCAAGCCGGCGCAACGACCGAATTGCCCCTAGACGAACATCGCGCCCAGGTGGCGCATTGGGAAATGCGGTTGGCAGTTAGCCAGCGTGCTTTGCAAGAAGTGCAGCGCCGCTACGAAGAGGGACAGGCCCAGATCACCCAGGCCCAGGAGCAGCTTGCCGCCCAGGAACAGCGGCGCGCCGAATTGGAGCAGCAAGAAGCCGAAATTGAAACCCAAAAGTTGCAGTTTGGCGCTTCAGAAGGCGAGGTGAGCGAGGAATTAGTCGATATCCAGGCTAGGATTTCCCCCGCCGAAGAGCAACTTACCCGTACAGATGTCCAATTGCAATCCTTGCTTCCCGCTGAAGCGGAAGCCCAGAAATCCCTGAGCCAGGCGGAACGCAATCATACGCAGGCGCAGATTGCGCTGGCGCGCCAGCAAGAGAGCCTTGCTACCCTGCGCCAACGAATTGAAGATGATTTCGGCCTAGTGGCCTTTGAATACGACGACACCGTCTCGGGCCCCACGCCCCTGCCGCTGGGCGACCTGGTTGAAAAATTGCCTGTGTTAGAGGAATTGGATCCCGAATTGGAGAACACGCTGAAAGAACAGCGCGCCCAGTTGCGCCGCCTCGGCTCGGTAAATCCCGAAGCGCAGCAGGAATATGTCTCTGTTAAAGACCGCTTTGAGGACATGCAGGCCCAGGTGGATGATCTTGAAACCGCGGAGAGGGATCTGAAGGAAGTGATCACTGAATTGGAAGTGCTCATGGATCGTGAATTCCGAATCACGTTTGATTTGGTGGCGGCGGAGTTTCGCGTGATCTTTGAGCGATTGTTCGGAGGTGGCGCGGCGCGGCTGCTACTCACCGAGGAAGGCGAAATGGCCGAATCAGGCATTGATATTGAAGCCCGCTTGCCAGGAAAGCGGGCTCAGCGGCTGGCGTTACTCTCGGGCGGGGAACGCAGCCTGACCGCCGCCGCTTTGGTATTCGCGCTGCTGAAAGCTTCGCCCACGCCATTTTGCGTGATGGACGAAGTGGATGCGATGCTGGACGAGGCCAACGTGGGCCGCTTCACTGAATTGCTCGATGAGCTGAGCAAAACTACACAATTCGTGCTCATCACGCACAACCGCAACACGGTACAGGTGGCAGACGTCATATATGGAATCACGATGGGCCGGGACACAGCCAGCCAGGTGATCAGCCTCAAATTGGATGAAGTGGATGAACGTTATTCAACTTGACCGCAACAAATGTTTGGGCTGTGCGTATATTGATATATAGATTGCTTTAGGAGAAAAAAAATGAATAGAACAATCCGAGGCTCCTTGCGGCGCTCGCAATCCAACCGAATTATCGCCGGTGTGTGCAGTGGGCTGGGCGAATTCTTTGGAATCAGCGCGTTTTGGTTCCGCCTTTTCTTTTTGCTGGCCCTAATACCGGGCGGTGTTCCCGGCATAGCAACCTACTTGTTGTGTTGGGTCATCATCCCCAAGGGATAAGCTCTCACGACCACAAAAAAGTCGGCCAAATGGCCGACTTTTTGATTCATCCTTGTGGTTTTACTGGGTTAATTTGTACTGCGCAGGGATATCCGGCTCGTCTGGCGTGATGCCAAACCATATATCACTAAATATCTCCCACTCATAATCATTTCGTAAGCCTTGTACATAGTCCTGAAAGATTGCGTTTCGCGCTTGGGCCCAGGCTGACGGGGTCAGCGGCCGGTCTTCGTGCCCTAGCGCCTGGATTATGTGCCAGCCAAATGCGCTCTCTAGGGGTTGGCTGATATCCCCAACTTCGAGCGCAAAAGCCGCCTCAGCGAAGGGCTGCACCATCGCATCAAAAGCGAACCAACCCAAGTCGCCGCCACTATCCTTATTGGAGGTATCAATGGAGAATTCAGCCGCCAACTCGGCCCAATCAGCGCCGGCCTCAAGCTGGGTCAGGATGTCCTCAGCGACGGCTTCATCTTCTGGATTTACAAGGATGTGCCGGGCCCAAACCTGCTCCTGGGTGGTGGGCTCCTCTGCGGTAAGCAATTCGAAAAGCGCGTCGCGGTAGAGGTTGGCAAATACCAGGGATCGAAGGTGCTCGCCCGTGAAGCCAAGATCGCGTTCCTGTAGTGCGACGTAATCGGCCATGTCCGTGGCGTAGGCGTCTGCGGTATATGGCGTGGCGGTCAGCGTGGCTGTTGGGTTGGCGATCTCTTCCAAGGTTGGGGTGGGGCTGGCGCTCTCGCCATCTTCGCTGCTAAAGGTGGGAATGGCGGTCGCGGTGGGCGTAATCGTAACAATGCTTAATTGGGTATCAGACAGTGTGGAAGTCGCCAGCATGGTGGGCACAAATGGCGGAGTGGGGGTGCCGTTGGGGAAAAAAGCAAACAGATTCTCGAGTTCATGATCAATATCGGCTTCACTGAACTGGATCCCCAACTTTTGCCCCTCGAGGATGATGAGGTGGTCGTCCACCAATTGGTTAATCGTGCTGCTGCCCACTGAAGAGGGCAGCAGCTGGAATTGAAGCTGGCTCATCTGGCTGAGGAGCTGCTGCTGCAATTGGGGACTGGACGCAAAAAGCTGGTAGTTTTGGAAGGCCTGCAAATAGGTATTCACAATCTGCTGGCGGTTAACGCGCACCCGGCTCTGGAATTCTGCGCCAGTGATTTCCTGCCCCTCAACTTCGGCCACCACAACGCGGGGATCTAGGAAATTTTGCTTGAGAAATCCGTAGCCAACTAGGCCAATCACGGTTAGAACTATGACGGCCGTGATGATGACCAGGGTGCGGTTATACATACGCTCGCGTTGCAAGCCAACCAAATGCTTGCGATTTTGTTTTGGTTGTGTCTTCTTATCTGCCATATAGGGTTTGTTGCCTTCTTATGGGTTGGGGCTAAAAGGGGAATTCTTCCTCTTCATCGCCATAGTCGCTGCCGGATGCTTCGTCGGCCTGATCTTCTTCGCGATCACGGCGATCGCCTAGCATAATCATTTCGCGCGCCACCAATTCGGTGCTGCTGCGCTTGTTGCCGTCGTCGTCTTCCCAGCGCCGGGTTTGCATGCGGCCTTCAATATAGACCTGCTGACCCTTTTTGAGGTATTGATTGCAAATTTCTGCCAGGCTGGCCCAAGCCACCACGTTGAACCATTCGGTTTCGGTTCGCCGTTCACCGTCCGACGTGTTCCAGGAACGGCTGGTGGCAACGCTGAAGGTGGTCACCGGGCGTCCCGAGGGCGTGAAACGCATTTCGGGATCGCGGCCTAAATTGCCGATGATCATTACCTTGTTCAGTCCTCTGCTCATCTTTCCTCCTTGGGGGTCCAAGTCTGGTCAATGCAAGCGTTGGCGCGGGATTGGGTTGCTTAGCTTGCGGCTTTTTCGTCTTCTTCAACGCTCACGATCATGAAGCGCATAACGGATTCCTGCAATCGTAACTGGCGTTCCAGTTCAGCGACTGCGCTGGCTTCCATAGTGGCGTGCAAAAGCACATAATTGCCTTCAGTTTGTTTGCGAATTTCGTAGGCCATTTTGCGCTTCCCCCAGATATCCGTTTTGACAATTTTGCCCCCGCCGTCTTTTACCCAAGTCGCGACCTGCTCATTGAGTTTCTTGAAGGCGGCTTCCTCGCGATCCGGATGAATGATGTAAGTAATTTCGTAGTTGCGCATGCTGCTCCTTTCCACGGGTTTGCCCCTGTTTGCGCGTACAACCAGGAGCGGACACGTTGATTTGGTTCAACGCGGGCGCAAGTGTAGCATAGCGGCATTTATTTGGCTAGGGAGGCTATCGGCTGACGGGCGATAAACATTCCTGTATTTTTGGTGACCTTTAGTATTCCCTCTTTGCGTAGTTTGTTCGCAAGAAAATTTTCCATGGTTTTTAGTTCTCGGTTATTGAATTCGGCCAGCAAACCTGATGATTTGATGAAATCCAAGAGCGGCTGTACTTCAGTAATATCGAGCGAGTCGTCCTTATTGTAAAAATCTGTGAGAAACATTGAGCCAGTAAGCTCTGCCCATTTGCGAGACTAAAACCGTACATGCCGTCTAGGGCTCGCTGCGCATCCCGACGCTCTGGCAGTGCCTCGCGGACCCAGCTCCAGATTTCGTTGAGGTGATCGTTTCCGTTCGTGGTTGCACAAAGGGCACCCTTCGGCGTTAGGATGCGGTCAATTTCGCGCAAGGCAAGGTCAATATTGGGTAGATGGTAAAGCATATGATTGGCAATGACGAGGTCGAAACCCTCGCGAGAAAACGGGGCATTTTGGGCATCACTACAAATGAACTTAAAGGTGGGCAAACTTGACAAATTTTCCCTGGCAGTTGAGGCCATGCCGGGAGAAATATCACTAAGTAAAACCGTTAGTGTGTTTAGGTTATTGGGTTGGTTTTCCACCCAAAGATTACCCGGGCCACAACCTAATTCAAGCACGCGCGAGCCTTTGGTTAATTCCAGGTGGCTGAAAACCCAGCCATGCCAACTACCTTTATTTGTGCTGAAACGTTCGTGCAGGCTAATGCGAGCGTTTAGATTTTCGTCGGTTTTGTACTGCTTCCTTCGGAGGTATCCGGGGTTTGAGAAATTTTGCATGAAAGCGTCGGTATTACTCCAGCGTCAGTAGATAGGCAACGAGCGCATCGATCTCGTGATCTTCGAAGATTTGTGCAAATGTCTTTGGCATCACATCCGGGAAGCCTTCGTTGATGTAGGCATCCGGCTGGCGAATTGAAGTTTCAATATAGTCAGCCGCGGATTGACCCGGCACCCGGCTTGCGGCAGTTTGAGCGATGCCCGCCAGGCTGGGGCCGACAATGGTCAGGTCCGGCTGGGTTGCGTGGCAGGAGGCACATTGTTGCGTAAACAGGCCCTGACCGACCTGCGCTTCGGCGCTCAAGGCTCCCCCCGATCCCTGCCCTGAACAAGCACTGAGCACCGCGATCAGCGCAATTAACACCGCAATAGGCGTAGTTCGACGGGCTACCATGCCAACAGTTCCTTCATCCGCGTGTGCAGAACTTCGATAGTGGGAATGACGGTGCTCATCAATGGAATGTTATAAGGGATCGGCACATCCGGCACGGCCACCCGCTGAACAGGAGCATCCAAAAAGGAAAACGCATCCTGGGCAATCGTCGCCGCGATCTCGGCCCCAAAGCCGCCCGTGAGCGCATCTTCATGGGCAATCAGGCAGCGGGATGTTTTGCGCACCGAGGCCAGCACCGTCTCTCGATCCCAGGGAATGATGGTGCGCAAATCCAGGATTTCTACGGCATCCCCAAAGGGCTCGGCGGATTCCAGGCAACGGTGCAGCATCTCGCCCCATGTGACCACTGTTAATCGGCTGCCCGTCTGTACGATGGCCGCTTTGCCAAACTCCAACGCGTAGTCGTCGCCGGGATAGGGGCGGCGTCCGGGTGGCGAGTCGTAAAGGGCGCGATGCTCCAGGAAGAGGGTCGGATCCTGGCCGCGCAGCGCGGCCCGCAGGAGCCCGACCGCGTCGGCCGCGTTCGAGGGCATCGCCACGCGCCATCCCAGGCTGTGCGCATAGATGGCCTCTGCGGACACCGAATGCCAGGGATCGCCCGTTTTTTTGCTATAGCCCACCGGGATGCGGACTACCACACCCGCTGAGAATTTTCCGGCTGTGCGCCAACGCACCCAGCCCAAATCGTTGATTTGTTCGGTAGCCGGATCGGCATATTTACGGAATTGAATTTCAGGCAGCGGCGTAAGCCCAGCCAGGGCGAGGCCTGTGGCGCGCCCAATAATGCCTTCCTCGGAGAGCGAGGTATCGAATACGCGCCGCTCGCCGTATTTGGCTTGCAAGTCCAGCGTTACGCGGTGCACACCGCCGCGTGGCCCCACGTCTTCGCCGAAGATCATCAGGCGCGGATTGGCCTCCAATTCGGCTTCCATTGCGCGCCGGATGGCTTCGGACATGTTGATGCGCGGCCCATCCTGCGCTGGAAGCGCACTAAAGTTGAGCTGAGGACGCTCGGGTGCAGGAGGGACTTGCGCCACGTATCCAGTGCTGCTGAAGAGATGCTTTTGGGCTGAATCGAGCGCTGGGTCGGGGCTTTCCGCAGCTTCTGCCAACTCTGTGCGTACCTCATCTTCCACTTCGGTTTGCAGCGCCTCCCAATCGAGCCGACCTTGTAGGTATGCGCTTAGCGTCAGCAGCGGATCGCGGCTCTGCTCCTCCTTGAGCTGCGCCTTGCTTTTGTACGCGGTTTGGTCTTCGCCAAAGGTGTGTCCCTGCAAGCGCGGCACATTTAAGCGCAGCAGGCAGGTGCCCTTTCCGGTGCGCACATAAGTCACCGCGTCGCCAACCAACTCGGCGGCCTCTGCGGGAGCCGTGCCCGAGCCGCTCAGAATGTGCAGATTTTGGAAAGCGGCCAAATTGCCAGCAATGTCTCCCCCGGGGGTTTGAAATTGTTTGGGCACGGAAATGCCATAATCGTTATCCTCAATAAAGAAGAGCATCGGCAGTTCCAGCGTGGTGGCAATGGTCAGGGCGGCCCAAAATCCATTGGTGGCCACGGAGCCGTCGCCACCCAATGCGACGCTGATTGCGCCCTTCCAGCTTTTTTCCTTCAATTCCTCCTGGTAATAGCGGATCGCCTGTGCCCAACCAGCCGCCGGCGTGTACTGTGCGCCCACATCGCCCGATGAGGGTAAGACGGTAACGCCATTGCGCGGCGACATGGAATACACCACGCCCACATCCCGCCCTTCAGAAGGCGATCCCGTGCGGGCCAATCCGGAGGCAAAGGCTTCGCGCGCGGTCAGGCCCGAGGCCAGCATGAAGGGCCGTGAGCGGTAATACACAGTGGCCGCATCGTGCGAATGATCCATCTGTAGGCCGAGGAGCACCTGGGCCAGTTCGTGCCCCTTGGACGAAAATTGGTAGGGGACTTTGCCCTGCGGGGCAAGCTCGTTTTCTTCGATTAGATCAATGCTGCGCGAAGTCAGCACCAAGCGCGCTACGCGCGCCCAATCTGTCTTGGGCTTTGCGGGAGGCGCAGATTTGCGTTGGGCCGGGGACTTGGATGTAGTGTTTGGCATCGAATTGATTCTAGTATAGGCTCAAATGGCTGGCAAGATGGCAGCTTGGGTGATGGACATCGGCGCTATTCTAACCGCTAGGCTTTGCTCAGCCCTGGAAGGCGCGCGGCCCAGTTCGGCTGCGGGGTGGGGGCAGATCGAAAAGCCCCAGTTGGAAATTGGGCTGACGGCCGTTGACCAACACATAGGGCTTCATGCGGGTGGTGACGATGCCCAATTGGCGAAGATCGTCCAACGAAGCAATCCGGTGACGGCGGCGTGCTTTCAGGATCGTCATTGCCCCCTGCACGCCGATGCCCGGCACCATCAAGAGTTGTTCCCGGCTGGCGGTGTTGAGTTCAATCGGAGTATGCAGCAGGTTTTGCTCTGCCCAGGCGGTTTTGGGGTCCTTGTTCAGAGGCAGCTTGCCGCTTTGGTCGAAGGGCATATCTTCCAGGCCGAAGCCGTAATCCCGTAGGAGAAAGGACGATTGGTAAAGGCGGTGTTCGCGGATGGGATCCTCGGGCGCGTGGCCTTCCAGCGGGGTATCCGCAATGGGCACAAAGCCTGAATAGTAGGTGCGGCTCAAGCCCAACTGCTTGTATAAATATTCGGAGGTGGAGAGCAACTCCAAATCGCTCTCCCCGGATGGCCCCACCACAAATTGCGTGATCGTTGATGCCCATCGACCGTTCCAGGAACCGCGTGGCTCTTCAGTCTTGCGAATCTCCTGCGACCATTTCAGCGGCGCCAAGAGCTCCTCTGTGAATTGCTTCATCGGCGCCAAACTCGGTAAGCGACCCGGGTTGGCCGCTTCCAAGTTCACGCTGATGCGGCTGCCCAATTGCATTGCCCGACGGACTTGATCGCGCTCCGATCCTGGCATCACCTTGAGATGCAGGTAGCCACGGTAACCCAGTTTGTTGCGTAGGATATCTGCGGTATCCAGCAAGCGGTCCTGAGTGCGCACCCCGCCCTTGATGATCCCTGAACTCAGGAATAGCCCTTCCACAGCCCCCGCCTCATAGACCGCTAGAAAAGTTTTTGCCAACTCTTCAGGTTTGAAGGTTTGGCGGTGCATTTTGCGCCCGGCGCGGAACACGCAGTAGTTGCAGTTGCGTTCGCACGCCGAAGTCAACATGGTTTTGAGCACCTTCATTTTCTTGCCGCCTGGCATGGCGACTTCGGCAATCGGAATTTGCGGCAGCTGCTGACCGCCGATCACAAGGTGACATTCCTGCTCGCCGTCTGCCTCGGTTTCCATGTCACTGGATAGGGAGGCAAGCTTGTCGAATTTGTCCATGCGGCGAGTCTAGAACAAAAGTTCTTTAATGACAATCAGGTGTCAAGCCCTTGACAGGTGTAAGCCTGCGTATAATGGGTTGGATCTGAAAAGAGGTGCAATGACCAAGAATTTTGTGATTGTTGAGCGGCAGGGCGCGGTAGCCGTACTACGCTTTAACCGCCCGGAGAAACTCAACGCCCTCAGCCCGGAAATGCTGGCGGCGATCGCGGGCAACGTGGAAACGCTGGATGCGGACGATGAGGTACGCGTCATCATCCTGTACGGTGGTGAGCGTGCATTCGCCGCGGGCGCAGACATTGGGGCGATGGCCCAGCTTTCGCCTGTGGAGGTGGCCCAGGCGGGTACCCGGGAATATTGGTTGCGCATCTGGGCCGTGGACACCCCATTGATTGCCGCGGTGAGCGGCTATGCCTATGGCGGGGGCTGTGAATTGGCGATGAGCTGCGATCTCATTGTGGCGGCGGAAACGGCTCGCTTTGCCCAACCCGAGATTAAATTAGGCATCATGCCC
Organism: Chloroflexota bacterium; assembly: GCA_009391835.1. Lineage (GTDB taxonomy): Bacteria > Chloroflexota > Anaerolineae > Anaerolineales > UBA11579 > QWJF01. Next base: position 29,658 of record QWJF01000011.1, read on the forward strand.
GGAGCAGGGGGCACCCAACGACTGGCGCGCGCCATTGGTCCGTATCGGGCGATGGAGATGGTGCTCACCGGCGAACCGGTTGGTGCGCGTGAACTGCATGCAGCCGGATTGATTAACCGCTTGGTTCCAGTGGAGCGCATACTGGACGAGGCTCTGGAATTGGCCCAAACCATTGCTTCCCGGCCCGCTGTTGCCGTCAGCCAGGCGCGTAAGGCTGTACGCTATGGCGTAGAGCGCACCGTGAGCGAGGGGTTGGAGCTGGAGCGCACTAATTATGAGCTGCTTTATGGCACAGAGGACCAGGCCGAGGGCATGGAGGCCTTTCTTGAAAAACGCGATCCCGACTTCAAACACCGCTAGTGCGCATAGCCACACTGGAAATTACGGGTGCAATCACAATTGTGGAAAATCAGAGACCGAGAATGAAACAAACTGGAATGGTGAATGTTGAGATTCGGGAACTGATGAAAAGCGATATTGATAGCATTGTTGCTAGCTTTGCTCAGTTGGGATGGAACAAACTTGAGCGACAATATCGAGCCTATTTTGCGGAGCAAAAGGCAGGCGAGCGTCTTGTGTTAATAGGAATTTTGGATGGCGGTTTCGTCGGCTATCTAACCATAGTTTGGAAATCGGCGTATGACCCATTTCGTAAAGAGGAAATCCCTGAAATCATGGATTTGAACGTTTTACCTAAGTATCGTAGGCAAGGAATAGCGACCCAGTTAATGGATGGAGCCGAGGAGAAAATTGCTAACCGTCATAGACATGCTGGCTTGGGGATTGGAATGACAGCCGATTATGGCGCAGCACAGCGGCTGTACGTATTGCGCGGTTATCTTCCTGACGGTCAGGGTCTTGCCTATGATGGGAAGACATTGGACTTTGGTGATAATGCCCACGTGGACGATTCACTAACCCTTTATTTTACGAAGGTACTTGTGCCTGGGTTAAGCAATGTCCAATAAAACTAGCGGAATCGAAACTATAGGCATCGTCGGCGCCGGCACGATGGGCTCCGGCATTGCCCTCGCCGCCTTGTATGCCGGTTTTGAAGTGGTGCTGCAAGACGAATTTTCAGAAGCCCTGCAGAAGGGCAACGCCTACATCCAAAAATTCCTCGAGAAGAAAGACCAGACGGAGCGAGCCAAGGCCCTTACGTTAGCCGACGATCTTAAAGCCCTCACCGGCTGCGATGTCGTTATTGAGGCCGCGCTTGAGCAGCTTGAGGTCAAGCACGAAATTTTTGCCAAATTGGATGAGATTTGTGGACCCGATACGATCTTAGCCAGCAACACGAGCACCTTGTCGGTCACCGCAATTGCCGCCAACACCCAGCATCCTGAGCGGGTGGCCGGCATGCATTTCTTCAACCCTGCGCCAGTCCTTCCCCTGGTTGAAGTAATCCGCGCCGCCCAAACCAGCGACGCCACCATCGACGCGTTGATGGCCTTGGCTGAGGCGTTGGGCAAGACCCCGGTGCTGGTCAGCGACACACCCGGCTTCATCGTCAACCGCGTGGCGCGCCCCTTTTATGGCGAGGCTCTGCGCTTGCTTGGCGAAGGGGTCGCCAACCACGCCCAAATTGACCAAATCGTGGAACAAGGCGGCGGCTTTCGCATGGGGCCTTTCCGACTCATGGATTTGATCGGCATTGATATCAATGCCGGAGCGATGCGTTCGATGTATGAGCAGACCTTTGGCGAGCCGCGTTATCGGCCGCATCCGATTCAAATGCAGAAGCTGGCGGAGGGTGCGCTGGGCCGCAAATCGGGCCGCGGCTTCTATACATATGCCGATGGGCAAGCAGAAGAAGTGTTTCCCGAGATAAAAGCGGACGGGGGTCAGAGCCAGTTAGTGATCTCGGAAGGCAGCTGGGCGCCGGGCCTGGCGGAATTGTGCGCCGAAGCCGGCTACGAGGTTGTCCCTGTCGCGGATGGGGATCAAAAACCTGCGGCTTGCATCGTTGTCGCAGGCCGTGGGGAAGAAGCGGCTCGTCTGGTGAGTTGGTACGACCAGGCGCTGGATCCCGGAGTTCCGCTTATTGTCCAGTGCGCCGACACCACCTTAAGTGAGATCGCCACCTGGATGCAAAATCCGCGGGGCCTGATCGGATTTGACGGGCTGTTCCTTGCCACGGGCAAAGTGGCTACGCTTTGTGCCTTGGAGGGTGTGAGCAGCGATTTGCGCGGAAAAGCAGAGGCGCTGTTTGCCGCGTTGGGCCGCCGTGTGATTTGGGTCGGCGAGAGTCCGGCCCTGGTGCTGCCCCGCATTGTGTGCCAGTTGGTGAATGAAGCCGCCTTCGCTGAGTTGGAAGGCGTGGTGGATGGCGAAACGATTGATTTGGCGATGCGCCTGGGCGTCAACTACCCTCAGGGACCGCTGGAATGGGGTGCTGCATTGGGCCATGACAAAGTGCTTGCCGTGCTCGACCACCTGTATACCGAATACCACGAAGAGCGCTATCGAGCCTGCATTCTTCTGCGGCGCTGGGCTCGCTAGGCGGTTTGCGCCGCGGCGCGTGGCAATTGCCGCCTTTGGCTAAGCACCACAATAAAGGCCACCACTACCAGACCCAGGCCGATCAAATTCAACCGGTCCCAGGAACTATAGAATAGGATGGACCCCGCGGAGAGCGACGCGGTAGCCTGCACTGCGAACACGATGAAATCGTTGCTGGCCTGTGTTTTGAAACGCTCCTCCGGCCGGTAGGTGTGTGTTAATAGCACGGTGCCGCCCACGAATAGTAAATTCCAACCCAATCCCAGCAGCACCAGCGCCCACCAGAAGTGGATAAACTCGCGGCTATAAATCGCGACCACCGTGCAGGCTAAAAGCAACGTTGCGCCGGCAATCATGTTGCGGAACAAACCAAAACGTTCCAAAAGGAATCCCGTAACTAGCGAAGGCAAATACATCGCAATGAGGTGACTCTGGATGATTAGAGCGGTTTGGTCGAGGGAAAAATTGCCCAGGTTGCTCAGGTGCACGGGCGTAGCCGTCATGATGAAGGTCATCACACCGTAGCTCACCAGGCCAGCCATCACCGCGATCAGGTAATTTGGCTGACGTGCAATTTCGGTCAAGGGGCGCCCGTTGGCCACTTTGATTTGGCTGGGTGGGGCCACGTCTCGCAGAAAGCTGAGCAGGAAAACCGACGCCGCGTAGAGCACTGCCAGGCTGATGAATGACCCTACGTAAAATTCGCCGAACAATCCCTGGGTACGGCGCGCCACCTCGGGTCCAAGAAAACCGGCGAAGATCCCGCCCAATAGCACGAAGGAAATTGCCCGGCCCGCATGGGCATGCTCCACGCTCTCCGCAGCGGCAAAGCGATACTGCTGCACGAAGGCTCCGTTCAGTCCAACCAGCATGCTGGCGAGGCTAAAGAGGACGAAATTGCGCTGGCTGAGCGCATAGGCACCCAACAGCGCGCCCAATCCTGCGATGCCCGCTGCCAGCATAAATCCTCGCCGTCGCCCGACGCGCCGCATGAGTAATGAGGCCGGGATCACGAATAGCGCCACGCCCAGCACCATAAACGAGATGGGCAGCGTCGCCAAAGCCGGGGTAGGCGCCATTGCGCGGCCGGCGATGCCCCCCAGCAATACAATTATCGGCGGCCCCGATTGGCACAGGGCGAGCGAAATGGCAAGGATGGGAACATTGCGTGATTTCATATTTTTCCTTTTTTGGGCGACGAAGGCTGGCGGCATTATAATCCTCGAAACCCTGCTTCCCACAATGGCCCCGCCCTGCGCAAGCCTTTGGATATAATCGCCCCATGCCCCAACGTTCTTACACAGGCCAACCCGCATCCAGTTTCAATTTCAAAGCCATTCGCTATGAAAAGAGTGATGGCCGCGCCACGGTCACCTTCAACCGCCCCAAGGTGCTCAACTGCGTTAACCACCAGATGCTGACCGAATTGAGCGTCGCATTTAAGGACGCCTCTTGGGATGATGAAGTCGCGGTTCTCGTTCTCACTGGGGAGGGAGAACGAGCTTTCTGCACCGGCGCCGATCTGGAGGAGCAAAAGCAATTCCTGCAGCGCCCGCGCGATTATTGGAAATGGATGGGCGATTTCATCGAGGTTCACGAGCGCCTGCGCAATCTTGGCAAGCCCAGTATTGCCAGCCTCAACGGTATCGTAGTTGGCGGCGGCAACGAGTTCAACATCAGCTGCGACTTAGCCGTTGCGGCGGACGATATCTATATTCGCCAGGTGGGCACCAGCCACGGCAGCGTCGCCCTAGCCGGCGCTACCCAGTTCCTGCCGCTCATCGTTGGCGATCGCCGCGCCCGCGAGATACTGCTGCTCAACGAGGAGATTCCCGCGCCTAAAGCCGAACAATGGGGGCTGGTCAATTGGTCGGTGCCGCGCGCTGAGCTGGGCACCAAAGTGGATGAAATTGTTGAGAAGCTCAAAGCCAAGTTCCCGGAGAAAACTCGCTATACCAAACAGCAGCTCAATTTTTGGCGCGATTTCAGTTGGCACAGCACCATCGGTCACGGTCGCGATTGGCTCGCCATCCACAACACCAGTCCCGAAACCTGGGAGGGCGTTCAGTCCTTCGATGAGAAGCGCCCGCCTGATTACGAATCCATCCGTCGCCGCTGGGCTGACGATCAGGCTCCCGAATGGCTGGATGGAAAAATTCCCGATATTGAGGAGTAGATTAATTTATGGCGTTTAACATGTCCGAGGCAGAACTGAAAGACTCTACAAGAGCCTTCTTGGATTCAGGTCCCAAGCAGCTCTTTATCAACAACGGGTGGGTAGCTCCCCAGAGCGGCGAATATTTCGCCAGCCTCAATCCTGCCAGCGGCAAACCCCTCGCCGAGATTGCTCTCGCCAACGAAGCGGACGTGGATGCGGCTGTGGCCGCCGCGCGTGCGGCTTTCAAGGGTCACTGGAGCCAGAAGTTCCTTGCTGGTGATCGGGCCGCGCTGCTCTTTAAATTGGCCGACCTCATCGACGCCCACGCTGACACCCTTGCTGAACTCGAAACTCTGGATAACGGTAAACCCTATCGCGTTTCCCGCAAAGGCGATTTGCCCTACGTAACCAAGCACCTTCGTTATCAGGCCGGTTGGGCAGACAAGATCGAGGGCAGCACCGTGCCGGTCACCTTCCCGAACCAGTTCGTCTACACCCGCCGCGAACCGCTCGGCGTGGTCGCTGCAATCATTCCCTGGAATTTCCCGCTCCTGATGGCGATCTGGAAGCTGGGCCCCGCGCTTACCGCCGGCAACACGCTCATTCTCAAGCCCGCCGAACAAACCCCGCTTAGCGCGCTTTACCTTGCCGATTTGGTCGCCGAAGCCGGCTTCCCGCCCGGTGTGGTCAACATCCTCACCGGGCCCGGCCTGCCGACCGGCGCGGCCCTGGCGGCCCACATGGATATCGACAAGTTGGCCTTTACTGGCTCCACCGCTGTGGGCGCCAAGATTATGGAGGCCGCCGCCAGGAGCAACCTGAAGCGCGTGAGTCTCGAGCTGGGCGGTAAATCTCCGAATGTGATCTTTGCCGATGCAGATATCCCCGCCGCGGTGCGCGGCGCACAGTGGGCGGTCTTCAGCACTGCTGGCCAGGAGTGCGTGGCGGGCAGCCGTATCTTTGTTGAGCGCGCTATTTACAATGAAGCATTGGATGCCCTCAAAGGGCATGTTGAAAAAATGCAGGTGAATCATGGATTTGCCGAAAAGGTGCATGTCGGCCCAATCATCACTGAAGCCCAAATGAAACGTATCCAGGGCTACGTCACAGATGGCCAGAAAGCCGGCGCCGAGATCATTAGCGGTGGCGCCGCAATCAAGGATTTGGGGGATGGCTACTTCTTCGAACCCACCATTTTTGCTTATCAAGACGATAGCCTGCCGCTCGTCCAGGAGGAGATCTTCGGCCCGGTGGCCGCTGTGACCGCCTTCGACGATTGGGATGAACTCATCCAACGTGCCAACAGCACCATGTATGGCCTCGCGGCCGGCGTCTGGACCCGCGATATCGCCAAAGGCCACAATTACGCCCATCAAGTGCAGGCCGGCACAGTGTGGATCAACGGTTACGGCATGATCGATCCTGCCGCGCCGTTTGGCGGCTACAAAATGTCGGGCTTTGGACGTGAAATGGGCAAAGAGTCCATTGAGCTTTACACGCAGGTCAAAACTGTTTGGGTCAACACCTACCAGGATACATCCAAGCCGGAGTAAGCATGTACGGAGCAGATGTCGAACAGGTCGCAATCGAGCTTAACGAAGATCCGCAGAAACTCGCGGATTTCGAAGCCCGCATTGCGCGCGGCGAAAAAATCGAACCCGGCGATTGGATGCCCGCCGAATATCGCCGCCAGCTTATCCGCATGATTTCCCAGCATGCGCACAGCGAAGTGGTCGGCATGTTGCCAGAAGGCGCTTGGATTACGCGTGCGCCCAACCTGCGCCGCAAGCTGATCCTGCTCGCCAAAGTACAGGATGAAGCCGGACACGGCCAATATCTTTACCACGCGGCAGAAACGCTGGGCGCCACCCGTGAAGAAATGCTGGATGCCTTGCTCACTGGCAAAGCCAAATATTCGAGCATCTTCAACTATCCCACCTTGAATTGGACTGACATCGGTACGATTGGCTGGCTGGTGGATGGCGCTGCGATTTTGAACCAGACCATGCTGGCGCGTTGCTCCTACGGGCCTTACTCACGGGCAATGGTGCGCATTTGTATGGAAGAGAACTTTCACAAGAAGCAAGGCCAGGAGATGGTCATTCGCTATTCGCAGGGCTCAGCCAGGCAGCGCCAAATGATCCAGGATGCGATTACCCGCTGGTGGTGGCCCACGTTGATGATGTTTGGCCCGCACGATGCCGATTCGCCCAACAGCGGCGTGCTCATCCGTTGGGGCATCAAAACCCGCACCAACGACGAACTCCGCCAGGATTTCATCAATCAACTGGTTCCTGATTTGCAGGCCTGCGGCATCCAGCTGCCCGACCCCGACCTGCGCTACGACGAGCAGAGCGGGAACTGGCAGATTGGCGAGATTGATTGGGATGAGTTCTGGCGCGTAATCAAAGGGGATGGCCCCATGAATGCCGAGCGCATGGCTGCCCGGCGCAAAGCCCACGACGACGGACTCTGGGTGCGCGAAGCGCTCAGTGCCTATGCTGAAAAGCATTCCCCTCTAAACTAGCGACTTGACAATGGCAGACACTCAGTGGCCGCGTTTCATGGTGTTCGAAAGAGACCAACCCGATCACCCCTGGAAGCACAATGGCAGCGTGCATGCGCCGGATTTGGAAATGGCATTGCTGAATGCCCGCGATGTGTTTTCCCGCCGGCCTGAACAGGCAGGCATGTTCGTCGTCCCTATGGCCGCCATTCTCACCCAAACACGCGAGCAACTCGCCGAGAATCCGCTTGTTGTGAAAAAGCTGCAGGAAGGTCAAGCCAGCTCCGCCTCCAGCAGTCTGCCCTATATGATTTTTGCCAAAACCTTTGAACAGGGCCCCTGCGAGTACGTTGCCGAAATCAGCGCCGAGTCTCCTGAGGCCGCGCTAGCTGTTGCCATTGCGACAACAGCCGTCAAGAATCCCCTCTGGTGGTGGGCCTTCGCGGCCTCCACGGTTCTTGCCTCCGATGCTGCCGATGCCGAATCGATGTTCGCACCCGCTCGCAAGAAGTCCTATAAATCATCCAACGAATACCCGGTCGTTACCATGATGCGCCAGATTCGCGCCAAGGGCAAACTGGAGGATTGATGGCCAGCCCTATTGCGGATTACCTGCTTGCACTCGCAGACGATGAATTGATCCTGGGTCACCGTGCTTCGGAGTGGTGCGGCCACGCGCCCATCCTCGAGGAGGATATTGCCTTTGCCAACCTGGCCCTCGACGAGATCGGCCATGCTCGCCTTTGGTTGGAATTGGCCGCCAAAGAAATGGGCGAAGACCCTGCCAAATATCCCGACCAACAGGTCTATTTTCGTGCCCCTGACGATTTCCGCAACAGTCAACTGGTAGAACTTCCCAATGGCGATTGGGCCTTCACCATGCTGCGTCAATATATGTTCGATGCCTTTGAGACCCAACGCTTGGACGCTTTGAGTGCAGTGAACCATTCCGGTATGGCTGAGGTGGCTGCCAGTATCCGCAACGAAGAACTCTATCATCTGCGCCATACCCAGGCTTGGGTTCGTCGCCTGGCCCTCGGCACCGAAGAGAGTGCCGCGCGTTCCCAAGCCGCGCTCAACGCCCTCTGGCCTTACGCCCAGCAGTTGGCACAGCCACTTCCCGGAGAATCTCAGGATGTGCCGTCTTCCTCGGATATCTTTGATGCGTGGCGAAATATGGTGGTTCCTTTTATTGAGGAGCGCGTACTCATCATTCCTGAAGTTTCTGGTTTTATCGGTGACCGTACTCAGCACAGTGACCATCTTGCGCCCATGATTGCCGACATGCAGGAAGTCGCCCGCGTTGAGCCGGAGGCAATATGGTGATGCAAACGCTTCCCGCGCTCACCGAGGCGTCTGTGTGGCGGGCGCTTGAGGAGATTCCCGATCCGGAGCTGCCCGTTGTGAACCTGGTGGAGCTGGGCATTGTGCGCGCCATCCGTTTCAATGCCGATGCTGTCCAGGTCGTCATCACCCCGACCTTCGCGGGCTGCCCGGCCTACGAGGTAATGAGCGAACAGATTCGCGCCCGGATTGAACAAGAGGGCGCCGCCCGCGTCGAGGTCGTCGTCCGCCACGATCCACCGTGGACCTCGGAGTGGATCACCGAAGCGGCGCGCGCCAAACTCAAGGCCGCCGGACTGGCCCCGCCCCCGCGCCACACGGGCAATCTCATCCAAGTGCTGCTCGAGCCCGTCGCCTGCCCGCGTTGCGAATCCACCCAAACCAGCCTGCGCAATAGCTTCGGCACCACGCCCTGCCGCATGATCTATACCTGCAACAATTGCCTTGAACCCTTCGAGTTGTTCAAGCCCCTATAAGGATGCCCTATGAAATTAATCGCACTTTACAAGCAGCCAGACGATCCGGAGGCCTTTGACACGGCCTATTTTGGCCAGCACATCCCGCTCATCAAAGAGGTTCCCGGCCTCCTTGATGTGAAAGCCGTGAAGCCCACCCGGGTGCTGGTTGGGGAAGACGCGCCCTACCTGATCGCCGAAATGTCCTTTGCAGATAAAGACGCCCTCAAAGCTGGATTGAATTCGCCCGAAATGGCGGCGGCAGGCGAAAACCTGGATTCCTTTGCCAAAGGTCAATACACGCTTATGATGGGCGAAGACCAACCTTAACCAAATCAGTTATACAGAAGAGCTTTATCGAATAGAGGCTTGATATATTCCAGAGAGCCCCTGCAAGCGATTGACAGTCTCCGTCCACTATCATCTCAATATGACGAACCCAAAACTGCGGACTCTGCAGGAATATCGCGCTTATCTCCACGACGAAATTTCCACAATTGATAATCCAGAAGCTGGTTTCTTTGGACCGGGAAGCATGGCCTGGCGTCTAAACCGGGAGGTCGTCCTCGCGCTTGTGGTGCTACGTGCATTGCTGATGCAAGTCGCCCATCCAAAGGTTGCCCAGGCTATTGCTGATCATAGTGATTTTCGCCGTCGACCTTATTCTCGCGCCCTGGCTACATTGCGTGCCCAGCAAACTATCGTGTTTGGTACCTGTGATCAAGCTGCCCAGGCGTTGATTCGCATCTATTCGCGTCACACCCAAGTTGTAGGCGAAGGAGAGGTGGGTTATTACGAAGCTAACGACCCCGAACTTCTTTTTTGGGTCTACGCAACACTGATTGATTCAATGCTCTACGCATACCGCACCTTCCTTCCCAACCTTACCATCTCCGAATGGACCGTGTTTTATGAAGAGGGAAAATATTTTGCGCAGCTTATTGGCATCCCAAGCGAACTGGTTCCTCTAGATTTAGCTGCATTCGAAGGTTGGATGGCTAATCAGCTCAGCGGCACCGAAATCCATGTCACCAAAGATGCGGTAGAAATTGCACACAGCTTACTCGGTTTGCCGTTGCGCCTGGCTTGGCCCCTAACTTCGCTGCTTGCCGCAGGGTCGCTGCCTAAAGAACTGCGCGCAGGTTTTGGCCTTCCTTGGACAGCAATGCGTGGCCGCATCTATGCGTCAGTTGCGGCGCTGTTACGCGCCGCGTTTCGCTGGCTGCCAGGTTTTCTCCACATACCACCGGTTTATTACATGGCGTTGTGGCGAGTGGGTCGCTCTAAATAGTCCTTCTCGTCCAACTTATCATTCGGCCAGCGTATAATCTCTGCAACCCTTTTCTTTAACTCCAGGTGGAGGCATCATGGATTCCATTCTCACGTTTGGCACTTGCTTAATTGCGCTTGTGGTCTTGCTTGGCATTTTCCTGAGCTTCGGCGCTGTCAAGCAGCTTTATCAGTATGAACGCGGCGTGGTCTTTACGCTCGGCCGCTATACGGGCATCCGCGAGCCCGGCATCACCTTCATCATCCCTGTCATGCAATCCATGCGCAAGGTTGATATGCGTATCAAGACCGCTGACATCCCCCGCCAGGAAGTGATGACCCGCGACAACATTCCTATGCTGGTTAACGCAGTCGTCTACTTCAAAGTCATGGATCCGGAAGCGGTGATCATCAAGATCGAAGACCACGTTTTTGCTGTGCGCCAATACACGCAAGCTGCGCTGCGCGACGTGATCGGCAACAGCGAAATGGATCAGGTGCTGACTGAGCGCGAACAGATTGCGGAGAGTATCAAGCAAATCGTGGACGCTGAAACTAACGGCTGGGGTGTTGATGTTGAAGCGATCAAGATTCAGGAAGTGGAACTGCCCGCCGAAATGAAACGGGCGATGGCTAAGCAGGCCGAAGCCGAGCGCGAGCGCCGCGCCATGATCATCAACTCCCAGGGTGAACTCACTGCCTCGGATAACCTGAGCAAGGCTGCCGAAGTGCTGGCCCGCTCCCCCGGCGCGCTGCATTTGCGCACTCTGCAAACCATCCGCGATATTGCCTCAGATCCCTCAGAGAAAATAGTGCTCTTCCTGCCCTCGGAGTTGGGCAATCTGGTGAGTTCGCTGGTTAGCGGCGATAAGAAGAAATAGTGCGCAGTGCGCTAGACCACCGCGTTCGCTACCTTCAGATTGCTTTTAACCATGATCTGAACACTGCGCTGCGCATTCTGCCCTCCGTGCCTCGGAGTGAGCGCATTCTCATCGAGGCCGGCACTCCCTTTATCAAACGCGAGGGCATGCGCGGTGTGCAAGCCATGCGCCGTCTTTGGGGCGGCACCTTAATCGCAGATATGAAGGTGGCCGACGGCGCCCAGGCTGAGATTGAAATGGCCCGTAACGCCGGCGCGGATGGTCTCACCGCCCTCGGCGATTCGCCCACCGAAACACTCGATCTCTTTATTGAAACCTGCCGCAGCCTCGACATGATCTCGATGGTGGATCTCCTTGGGGTGGACGATCCACTTCAAGTGGTCCGTACGCTCAGCAGCCCACCAGACGTGATGGTGCTGCACCGCGGCCGCGATGAAGAAAGCAGCCAGGGCAAACTCATCGAATATCGCCACGTCAACCGTATCCGCAGCAAGTTCGATGTTAGCATCTCGGCCGCCGGCGGCGTAGACCTCAAGGAAGCCCGAAGCGCTATCTTTAACGGGGCCAACATCGTGGTCGTGAACCTGGTGCGTCCCGGCGATCCCTGGCGCGGTATCTCCACCACGGATGACATCCACGCCATCGCCAGCACATTTTTGGAGACTATCGAATAGCTGTCAACTGGTGTTAAATGAAAAAGAGCGCGGCATTTGCCGCGCTCTTTGAGTTAGAAGGAGAGGCTTATAGACCAAGCAATTGCGTGATGGAGCCGCTCCAGTAAAGCCCGGCGGCCATCAGGAAGCCGGCAATCGCGTGCAGTTTGATGGTTGCCACATTAGCCCGCACCAGGGAGCGCTCGGCGTAATCTTTGAGGATCACCTGGCTGGCACGAATCGCCAACGGCGCGCCGCCCAGGATCAGCAGGGCGCCCAGCGGAAACAAGCCACTGACCAGCGTCCAGTAGAGCGCCAGCCCAAAGGCGGCGACCATAAGCAGCACGTAGCCCCAGCGCGCATTTTTGCGCCCCAACACCACCACAAGGTTGATCTTGCCGCTAGCTTCATCCGCTTCCAAGTCGGGGAACTGGTTGATCCACAGAATCGCGATGGTCAGCAGCCCGATGGGCACGCCCACCAGGAAATCGGTCAGCGCCACGCTGCTGGTCAGCGCGTACACGGTTCCGGCCACGGCCAGTGGACCGAAACTCAGCCCCACAACCAATTCACCCAGACCACGGCGGGCCGCCAGCCGGAGCGGCGGTGCGGTGTAGAAATAAGCAAAGAAAGCCCCTACCAGCCCGAAGACCAACACGCCAGTCCCGCTCTGCACAAAGAGCACCGCCCCCAGGACTGCCGAGATAAGCAAGGACATGCTGGCGACAATGAAGAGTTGGCGCTCGGTTACTAGGCCCAATTCAACGGAGCGACTGCCGCCCGAATAGGGAAGGAAGTAGTCGTTGTTGGCTTCGTCGGTGCCGCTGGTCCAGTCGAAGTAATCGTTAAAGGTGTTGGCGGCTACGTGCAGGAAGATGCCTGCGAAGAGCGCCGTCAGGAATTTGGCGGTCGGGAAGGGGCTGACCAGGGCGCGCGTCGCCACCCAGGCTGCGCCGATCAGGATTGGCACGATGACCGCTGTCAGGAAGGGCGCCCGTGTGATCACCAGCCAGGTAAAAATCTTGGTCATCACGCTTATTGCAGGCATGGCTTCCCTGGGCTCCATCTGCGGCAGTTCTTCCGTGACACCGCAAAAGCCTACTTGTACGCCATCTTTGTAGGTCGGCGTGACACGGATTTCCGCCGCAAAGGGGGTGCCGTCTTTGCGCACAAAAACGGTGCGAGCCACATGTTCGCCGCTGGTTGAGGCGTTTGCCAGCCAGGTGGGCACGTGCTCTAACACCACTTGCCCAGGGGAAAACAGCGACACTCGTTTCTTGCCAACGATCTCGTCCTTCGTGTAGCCAAACATTTGCTCTGAGCCGTCCCCAAATGTTTCGATGCGGCCCTCCATATCGCAGGTGATAACGCTTTTTTCTAAACTTTTGGCCATGAGTGCTCCTTTTGATTTGGCGATTTCAAAATCAATCTATGTGTAAATTATCACAAGCATAGCACGCAGTCTGAGTTCTGGCAAACTTTGAAAGTTGCGCGAATCTACATAAAAATAAAAGGGCCCGAAGGCCTCCTTTTTTATTTCGCAATTGACTGGCTTAGTTCCCCCTAAGTGTAACGGATCCAAGCCCACTAATTTGCCTACTCACCTCAGGCGAACCATAGTAATCTACCGAGCCAGCGCCACTGATTTTTGCTGTCAGCTCTTCCGCAACTCGTACGGTCGCGTTTCCAGCTCCATTGATTTGCACGTTGGCTGTCTGGCTTTTCAAATCATGGGCATCGAAATTTCCAAACCCGCTAATTTCCAGCCGCATAGTTTGAACAGTGCCATTCGCGTCGATATTTCCGGCTCCAGAGATTCGGCATTCAAAATTATCAGCGTTCAGGTCCTGGATCATGATATTGCCGGCGCCACCCAGGTGCAAACTTAGGGAGTCGGTAGTCAGGCCTAGGATTTCGAGTTCTCCCGCTGTTGGAAAGTGCACATCGGTCAAATTGACCACTGTGATTGTCAGGTGCACAGGTTCGCTTGGATTTACGCGATCCCGCCAATCGCTTTCACGGTTTTTGATGGTGAGCCGATCGCCCCGTACCTCGCTTTCCAATTGTTGGACTAGGTTGTCTTCCGCCTCGATAACGACAGATGACGAAGCTCCTTGACGAACTACGACTTGGGCCGGATATTCGATGGTGATTTCTTCAAAGTCGCCTAATTGGCGGCTTTCAGTCACCACATTTCCCGAACCTCGCACGCCGCCCCCACGGGCATCGAAGCTGAACTGCCAGAAATTGGCATCATTCCATCCCAATTGCGGCGCATATAAGACAGCCAACAGCAGACCGAGGACGGTGAGTGCAGAGATCGCCATTCCGCCCGAGGGCCAATAGCTGCGAACGATTAGGCCCAAGCCCGCTGCGATTAAAAGAAATGGCCAAGCATGAGTCAAAGCCCAAAGATTGGCGCTTGGCAGCTGCCCTAACGAGATCAACAGCCAGATGGTCCCAGCACCTATCAGCAAAAAGGGGAAGAAAAAATTGTTGCGTTCGTTCATCGTTATAAACTCCTTAGAAAGTTTTATTTGTTGTTTGCGCCGCTCGAAGACAACAAACCTGAGCGAATTATCAAAAGGTAACTACCCAACAAGATCAACCCAATGGGAAAGGCAATTTGGGCCAGATCCGAAGAGTTAAAGATCATTTCGAAAAAAGCGCCAAAGATCAAAAACATGACTGTCCCAATTTTCATCAGACTGACGCCACTGGTGCGCTGACTATCCACTGAGCGTCTTGAACCCATCAGAAAGATTCCAAATCCTACCGAGAACAGTATTGTCGTCCAAGCATAGGCCCAGCTTTCCCAGTGCCCGGTAAGGTTTTGCAGGAAGAGCAGCAAGCCGATGCCGGTGATTATGGATGCTGGAATGGCAAGGGGGGCGGAAGATTCGCCGCCCGCAAACATGCCCGCGAAGAAAAGCAGACCAATACCAATGATGGTAAATGGCCAGTAATCACTCCAGAAATCAAAACCCGGAACCAGTTGGCCCATCAGAGCCAGGGCTCCAAACAACACAAGCAAGATCCCCGCAACTAGTGAACCAGTGTTTACAGCCTTTTCGTTCATTATCTATCTCCTTCATAATTTTGTTGACGTCTAATCTGTAATACGTATTTCAAGCGAAAAAGGTGCAAAAGACGATTTGAAAGAAACGTGCAACTGTGTAACAGCTTTTGCGTATACACTAATGCAAACAAGGAGCGCTTCATTGCGGCAAAACGAAGAACATCAACAACTGGAGCACAAATGGCTGGGCGAGGCACTTGCCGGCAACATTGCCGCATTCTCTAACCTAGTGGACTTATATCAGCGCCCGGTCTACAACCTGTGCTTCCGAATGCTGGGCAATCCCCAGGAAGCGGAGGATGCCGCCCAGGAGGCCTTCCTGCGGGCGTTCAAAGCCATCAAACGCTACGATCCGCAGCGCAAATTTGCCTCCTGGCTGCTCAGCATCGCCGCCAACTATTGCATTGATCAACACCGCAAAAGGCGCGTGGCCCAAGTGGATATCGAAGCGGTTGCTCCGGTTGATTTGGTGGAGCGCAGGCCGGGCGTGGAAACTGAGTTACTTGCCCGGGAAGCCAGTGATGATATTCAGACCTTGCTCACTTCGCTTAGCCCCGTGGATCGCGCCGCAGTTGTTTTGCACTACTGGCATGAATACTCGTATGAGGAGATTGCCACCGAATTGGAGCTAACCGAGAGCGCGGTAAAAAGCCGCTTGCACCGTGCCCGTAGATCGCTGGCCGATGCCTGGCACGAGCAGCGTTTGCCATCGGGCACTGTGGAAAGGAGGCAGCATGAAGCCGCAGCAGTTTGACGACATGATTTTTTCGGATGAAAAGCTTTCTGAGGAGGAGAAACGTGCCTTGGAGGCCCATATGAAAACAAATCCCGAATTACTTCGCCTGTACAAAAGTTGGGGCAATCTTAAGCCCCGCCTAGCAGAGAGCGAGATGTTAGCTCCGCGCCCCGGATTTACTCGTCGCTGGCAAACGCGCTGGGCACACGAGCAAGCCCAAGCCACACGACGACGAGCCATCTTGGCCGCGTCCCTGTTTGGCGGTCTGGCTTTGCTTATCCTCGCCATTTACATTCAACCCTCGCTGCCCAGTTTGGATGAAACCAAGAATATCTTCGTTTCCTTCCTCAATCAAGTGGCTGCCTGGCTGGCCTTGCTGCGCATTTCAACGGATGTGGCCAACTCGCTGTTGGGCAAATTGCCCGGCCCTGCCTGGGCCGCATTGAGCGCCGCCATTTTGGGACTGCCCTTGGCCTGGTTGGCCCTCTATCGAGAATTCGCCTTAAACAAAGGAACTATCTTATGAAAACGATCCGCCTTATAACCCTCGCATCCCTGCTCCTGGCAATCTTTGCGCTGCCCGTCGGCGCGGCCGCTCAGGGAATCAACCTCCTTCCCAGTGGGGAAGACAAAGTCATCTTCGGCAGCCAGTTCACGCTTTATGCCGGAGAGCAGCTCCTCGGTGATTTGATCTCGTTTGGGGGATCGGTCACCCTTGAAGTGGGCTCCTACATGCAAGGCGATCTCGTGTCATTTGGCGGGAATGTGGATGCTGCCGGCGAGGTTACGGGTGATTTGATTGCCTTCGGCTCCAACATTGATCTCAGCGAGTCGGCCTCCATCGGTGGGGACTTGGCCCTGGTGGGCTCCTCGCTCGACCGTGCACCTGGCGCCCGCATTGCCGGGGACGTGATCACTGAAACCAACCTGAACATTAATCTCCCCTCGATTCCCTCTTTTGGCGGTGTACCGGGTATCGGGGATCGCGGCCGATTCAACACGGATGCGTTTCAGAGCTTTGGCAACCCCCGAAGCCTCGGGAGTGATGTAGCCAGTTCGTTGTTCAGCGCCCTGGCCTTTGCTGCTGTTGGGGTGCTAATTGTGCTCTTCATGCCCAAACACACCCGCCGAACCGCGGATGCCGCGCTGGCGCAGCCGATTGCTGCCGGAGGATTGGCGCTGGTCGGCTTGATCGCCCTGCCTGTGCTGGTGCTTCTGATGAGCATTACCTTGATCTTGATCCCAGTGGCTTTCCTGCTGGTTCTACTGGTTGGCTTTGCCTGCATCTTTGGATGGGTGGCGATCAGCCTGGAAGTAGGCGAACGCCTTGTCCGCGCCATGAACATGGAATGGGACGCACCCATTCAAGCTGGCGTGGGCGCGCTGGTGCTCACCTTCGGCATTTCCTTGATTGGGCTGGTGCCCTGCCTGGGTTGGCTGGTTAGCTGGGGTGGGGGTTTCCTCGTCCTTCTTTTGGGCCTGGGCGGTGTGATGCTTTCACGCTTCGGTACTCAGGAGTATCCTGTCGAAGTCGCGCTGGAAGCTGAACCAAAAGCGGCCAAAACGCCGGCCAAAAAGAAGGCTGGCTCCAAATCCAAATCGGCGAAATAACAAAATTCCGCTTTTCGCAAAAGCCCCGTGCTTTGGGGCTTTTGCTCGTTAAATCTCCCAAAACGTCGGAATGATATACTTGCTTTAGTGACCCTCAAGGGCTCACAGAGCAACGAATTCATTGCGGCAGGGTTTATTTATGTAGAGCCCTTGCCAGGAAAGGTGGCTGGGTGTCCGAATTCCCAGAGGATAAGGCCCTCGCGTTGGCTTCGCAAGGAGACCGGGAGGCGTTTGGCGTTTTGTACGATGAGTACGCCGACCGCATCTATAACTACATTTACTACAGAACGGGCAACACGCTGGACGCTGAGGATCTCACCGCCCGAGTGTTTTACCGGGCGATGCGCCACATCACCAATTACACGGACCGTGGTCTGCCATTTTCGGCATGGCTCTACCGCATAGCGCACAACCTGGTGGCCAACTGGCATCGCGATAGCAGCCGTCGCAAGGAAGTGGCACTCGACGATGGCTATCGCGCCAACAAGGGCGATGAACATCCAGAAGTCGCTTTGATGCAGAGCGAGGATGAAAACGCTTTGCTGCGTTTAATTCGAAACTTGCCCGAGGAGCGACAGCAATTGTTGATTTTGAAATTTGTAGAGCATATGTCCAATGCGGAAATTGGAGAGATTATGGATCGCACGGAGGGTGCAATTAAAAGTCTTTACCACCGCACGTTGCTTTCCCTGCGCGATGAGATCCGCAACGATCAGACAGGGCAGTTTCCCCAGGATGCCCTGGAAGCGCTGGACGCACTGAAATAGGTAGGGTGTCATGAAGATACGATGGCCTTGGAGACGCAAGAAAGAGCAGAAGGAGATCAGTTCCGTGGAGCTGATGCTCGAATCGATTTTTACTCCGGTCGATCCGCGCCCTGCTTTCCTTGAAGATTTACGACAAAATCTGGTCGGCATGCCGGGCACCCTGGCAGCCGCAGGTCGCTCCACCCTTCAGTTGATTTTGATGATTATTGGCGGCATTGTTGGCCTGTTGCTCTTCATCTTCGGCGGCTTTCGCGCCGTCCTTGCCTTGATTACGGGCATTAAAGGCGTGGGCGGCAAAGTAAAAACCCGCCGCCAACCCAAGAAGAAAGCGCCTTCAGCCTGACAGGGTAGGGGGCGCTGGGGTGAGCAATGCGTTGACCACCTCCCGCGCTTCATCCAGCAAGTCCACGTCCAGTGGCCAATATGATTCCCCGTCTGGATCGTCTTTTTCCAATGATCTTGTCAGGTTAGCCAGGCGCTCCCGGAGCGTCTCTCCGAATAGAGTCGAATCCCGTAAATAGGACAGCCTCTCATAGCCAGTCCGGCCCGTATCAG
>QWJF01000012.1 GCA_009391835.1 Chloroflexota bacterium
CGCAAGCCGGTGGTGAGAGTGCCAAGGCCGACGCCAATCAGCAGGCCACGCATACCGCCAACGGCCAGGACGCGGTTGATATAGGGCGTTAGCGAGCGAGTGAAGACGGGCAGCTCCAGGCCAAATAAAGGCGCGCTGCCGAGGAGCACCAGGAAGAGAGTGATGATGAACAGGATGGAGGCAAAATCATTGCGGTGTTGGACGAGGCGGGCGGCGGCGATGGTTAGGGTGATGGCCAGGACGGCCATCAAGCTGGTTTCAAGGGGTAGCTGAATATAGGAGAAGAGCCAATCAGCGATGAGGCCCTGGCGACCCTGGAAGAGGGTGATGCCAAAGGTAACGAACATGGCGGCGAGCAACACGAAACTATAAATGGGCTTTTCGTTGTTGCGGACCCGGTTGAAATGCACCTGGAAGAGGTTGGCCAGCCCAAGAAGCAGCGCCACTGCAGCTAACAAAATGGCCCAGGATAGGATCTCGCCGCGCAGGCTTGCCAACTGGGGAGACAGCAGACTCACGAGGACAATGAGGCCGAAGGCCATCGCCACGGCTGTGGAGAACGGAGCTCGCAGGCGTGACATCAAGGAGCCAATCCCAGCAGGCCGCCAAAAGCAAGGCTAGCAATGACGAGGATAATGAGCCAGCGGAGCACGTCTTGTGCGTGGAGACTGGCGCGATGGGCGCGGCCTGCATCCAGGTAAGCGCCAGCGGCGAAAAGTTCTTCACCCAGAAGCGGCTGCTCGGAACTGGCGAAGAGCAATGCCTGCCCAGCGAGGCCGTAACTGCCGGCAAGCGAGAAAGCTCCCTTGCGCTGGCCCGCGGCGGTGATGAGGGCAGCCTCCTCGCCAAAGCTGCCCATCAGGGCGCTGGCAGAAACTGAACTATCCAAGATGAGAGGCATGGTGCCGGCGCCGTAGGAGAAAGGAGTAAGGCCCGTCACACGCGCCAGGCGATTGCTGAATTGTGTGTCAAGGCCTAGATCCCGATAGGTACGGCGCAAGGTGTCTTGCGAGAGGAGGGCGAGCACGCCATCGCCGGAGGTGGCGATGGGTGGCGCATCACTATCGGAGGCGATGCTGCTGATCTGACGGAGCAGTGTGAGGCCCGCCAGGGCGGCAGCGCTTTGTGGGCCAAAGATGCCTCCGCTGCCGAGTGAGACCTGAAGGCGGGATCCATCTTCAACGGAAAGTTCAATGGTTTTGCGAAGCTTGCTGAAAGCGGGGATGTCGCGCAGAGCACGCCTCCCGGGACGGCGCGCGAGTAGGGAAAAGACCAGGATAAGCAGAAAAGCGAAGAGAATAAGGCTAGTTTCGAGATTCATGATCTTTGGCGGAGACGGGCAGCAAAGGCTGCGCCGGCCTCAGGATCCTCAAGAAGACGAGCGAGCGCGACGAGCTGCTCATCTGGGAGCCAGGTGCTGAGCATTGGTTGGCCCACATAGAGGAATTGGGCGAGGATCAAATTAAGCGCGCCGCCAACTTCTAGAAATGCAGCGGCCAAACGCGCCAAGCCTAGCCGTTGCAATTGGCCGGCCAGGGGCTGCATTGAAGCGCGCTCAATCTGGCTGTTCTCTGGAGAGGAAAGCACAGTTGGATTCTATATGTGCGGCTGGCGAGGGTCAAGTCAGATAAAGGTCCTGTGGATTCCCTGGATTTGAACACGGATGCTGTGAACAACGATTAAGATATAGGCGTGAGCGAATGGATTGACTTTGGGCCGCCCAAAAGGCGGGGCGCAGGGCTGCAGGGAGTCGCACTACTTTTGTTGGGTGCGGCGATTGGCTTGATGCTTACCATTGCCAGCCAGAGCCCGCCCGGGCTGCTGGCGGTGGGGCTGCTGGTCGTGTCGCTGCTGTTAAGTTTGGCGCTGCCGCTGCTCTTTTACCGGCTGTACGCGCTGCTGCAAGCGGGCTATTCGATTGGACGGGGCGGACTGAAATTACGCTGGGGATTGAGGCAGGTAACGCTGCCGCACGGACGCATCGTGGATGTGGCCCTAGATAGCGAACTGGAGGCCAAACCGCGCTTGCCGCGCTGGCGCTGGCCGGGAAGTGTTGTCGGGGTCGTGGAAGATCCCGAATTGGGCAAGGTGGAGTATCTAGCGGCGCGCAGTGATGGGCTGGTGCTGGTGGGCACCCAGGAGCAAGTGTTTGTGCTCTCCCCCGAAGCGCCCGCTGAATTCCTGGCAGCGTATCGCAGGGAAGCAGAGCGGGGCAGCCTGCGGGATTTGAAATCGAGTTCTGTGCAGCCGAGTTTCGTGCTGGCCGAGGCCGACGTGCGGCGTTTGCTGCTGGGCGGGCTAGGCCTGGCGGTGGGCTTGTTGATCCTGGTGGCGGTGCTGGCGCCGGGGCGAGAGAGCGTGGCGCTGGGTTTTGATGCGCTCGGAGATCCCTTGGGCAGCGTGCCGGGGGCGCAGTTGTTCCTGCTGCCGGGATTGAATTTGGCGCTGTTCGTGGGCGGCTTTCTGGTCGGGCTGATCCTGTACCGCGAGGCTGGGCTGGGCTGGTTGGCGCGCGTTGTCTGGGGAGGAAGTATCGCAGCAGGCGTGTTGTTTTTGGGCGCGATCCTGTTTATTTTGTAGGGAATCCCCATGAAACTAGCTTTTCTCCACCGTTGTACACAAGTTATCCACAGGGTTGATGATGACGGTTGAGTTTTCAGGGGTGAGGATGTTGATTGCCCTAGTTTTGGCCGCTTTGGTGGCGGGCGCAGCCTGGCGCTTTGGGGCGTTAGATCGCAGCGGCTGGCTGGCGGCGACCTTGTTGGGAGGCTGGGTGTATGGCATGGGGGGGCTGAGCTGGGCTGTACTGCTGCTGGCCTTTTTTGGCTCGGCAAGCTTGCTCTCGAGGCTGTTCGCCCGGCGCAAGGCAGGGGTGGCGGCACAGTTTGCTAAAGGGGGACGGCGCGATTGGGCGCAGGTGGCGGCCAATGGAGGACTGGGGGCACTATTTCTAGGCGCCGCTGCGCTGGGCTGGATAGGGAAGAGCACCGCCTGGCTGGGCTATGCGGTGGGGCTGGCCACAGTGACGGCGGATACCTGGGCTACTGAAGTGGGCGTGTTGAGCCGGAAGAGGCCGCGGTTGATCACCACGTGGCGCAAGGTGCCGCCGGGCACCTCGGGAGGGCTCTCGCTGCTCGGCACAGGGGCCACGCTGCTGGGCGGCGGATTGATTGGGCTGCTGGCGGCCTGGATGCAAACTGATATGAAGTCGGGATCTGTGTTTGGGCTGGTGGCGCTGGGCGGGTTGCTGGGTTCGCTGGCGGATTCATGGATGGGGGCTACGGTGCAGGCGAGCTATTATTGCCCGACCTGCGAGAAGGAAACTGAGCGCCACCCACTGCACAGCTGTGGAACACAGACGGAATGGCGGAGAGGCTGGCGCTGGCTGAGCAATGATTGGGTCAACTTTTTGAGCGCCTTGATAGCGGCGGGGCTGGTGTTGGGTTTGGCTGCCTTGTTCGGGGGTGTGGGATAATCGGTCGGCCGATGGAGATCAAATGAGTAAATTCCGAGTGCCGATGTCGCAGCCGGATATCAGCGAAGGGGAGCGCGAGGCGATGTTGGGCGTGCTGGATACGCCGCGGCTGAGTATGGGCAAGTTTACGGATGCCTTTGAAGCCGACGCGCGCGCCTATACGGGCGCTAAGCACGCCGTGGCGGTCGCGTCGGGGACGGCGGGGCTGCACTTGTGCGTGCGGGCGGTCGGGATCGCTGCCGGCGACCTGGTGCTGACTACACCCTTTTCGTTTGTGGCCTCGAGCAACGTGATGTTGTATGAAAAAGCCGTGCCCGTCTTCGTGGATGCGGAAGCGGTCAGTGGCAATATTGATGTGGTGCAACTGGCCGAGGCGGCGGCAGATCTGAAGGCGGGTGGCGAGCGCGCCGCCCGGTGGCTGCCGCGTAAGGGGGCTGAAGGGGCCGGCCCGCTAAAGGCGATTTTGGCGGTAGATGTGTTTGGTCAGCCGGCGGATTATGAGGCCATCCAACGGATTGCCGATGAGCACGGGCTGGCGGTGATTGAAGATTCTTGCGAGGCGATCGGCGCTGAATATAAGGGCAGGAAGGCCGGATTACTGGGGGATATGGGCGTGTTCGCCTTTTATCCGAACAAACAGATGACTACCGGCGAAGGCGGCATGATCGTCACCGATGACGGCGCCGCGGCGGAGACCATGCGGGCGCTGCGCAATCAGGGGCGCGCTCCAGGGGACACCTGGCTGCAGCACGAATTCCTGGGCTACAACTACCGGCTACCGGAGATGAGCGCGGCGCTGGGGCAATTGCAGATGCGACGGCTGGATGAATTGCTGGAGAAACGTGCTCAAGTGGCCGCCTGGTATGCAGAGCAGTTGGGGGGCCAGCCCATGATTGAACGGCCTGTGATCCTACCGGAGACAACGCGGATGAGCTGGTTCCTGTACGTGGTGCGCCTGGGGGTGGGGCTTGACCGCGACGGGGTGATCCGTGAGTTGGAGAGCCGCGGCATCCCCAGCCGCCCGTATTTCGCGCCGATCCATTTGCAGCCTTACATGCGTGAACAATTTGGTTATCAGGCGGGTGATTTTGTGGTTGCCGAGGAGCTGGGCGGGCGCGGGCTGGCGCTGCCATTTTCGAGCGTGATGAGCGAGGATCAGGTCGCGCTGGTATGCAGGGATGTGTTGGAGGTCGTTAAAGCGGGATCGTAATTGACGAGGGGGAGTGGAATAGCAGTTATTTAATAATGCCGGAGACGTCCAGCGCGGAATAGACGAGAAGCAGGGAAAGCAGGGAGTTGACCAGGAGACGGATACGGGGGTTGCGCAGCTGGGTCTTGATGGCGCTGCCGAACAAAGTCCAGACTGAGATAGCGGTGAAGGCGGTGAGGGCAAGCAGCAGGGCGGCGAGCAGGAGTTGGGGCGCTTGATCAGTGATGGGGGCCAGGAAGGTGGAAAAAAAGGGTGAGCCCGAACACAATCAGCTTGGGGTTGAGTAATTGCAGCAGCAGACCATTGGTAAAACCCAGAGGTTTTGTTTCATGGTCGTCAAAGCCATAGCTGGCCTTGAATGTGGCGTAGGCGAGGTAGAGGATGTAGGCGGCGCCAACGTAGCGCAGGGTGGATTGAAGGCTGGGGAAGACGCTGAGTAGCGAAGCAGAGACCCAGGCGCTGACCAGAATCATAAAGAAGAAACCGATCACGATGCCGATCAGGTACTTGAACGTGGCGCGGTAACCGTGCAGAACGCCCATCGCGGCCGCGGAAATGTTGTTGGGTCCGGGCGTAAAGACGGAAATGACCACGAAGGTAATCAGCGGCAAAAGATCAGTGGACAGCCGAAATCTCCTTGCCTGGTCAGCCTTCTTTTCTCAATACGGCGCCCAGTTCCTGCGCCAGGCGGGTCTCAATCCGGGCGCGCACTTTGGCAACTTCGTCGTCCGTGAGGGTGCGCTCAGGGTGCAGATAGGTGAGCTTGAACGCGAGGCTCTTTTTGCCTTTGCCCACCTGCTCGCCGCGATAAATATCGAAGAGCGCAACGGCGGATAGCAGTTGTCCACCGGTTTGGTAGATCATAGCTCGCACTTCCCCGGCGGGTAGATCCTCGGCGACAATAAAGGCCATATCTTCCAGCACCGGCGGATAGGCAGGCACCGCTTCTGAATCGAAGCGTTCCGGGATGGCATCCAAGAGCGCCTGCATGTTGAAGGTGGCGGCCAAAATGGGGCGATCAGGCACGTCGTATTGAGCCTGCACGAGCGGGTGCAGCTCGCCAAAAACGCCAAGCTGCTTCTCGCCGAGTAGCACTTTGGCGCACTTTCCTGGGTGGAAAGCGGGGTGCTCGGCGGGCGCATAGCGAACGCCTTCCACTTGCAGGCCCTCCAACATCTGTTCCACCATCCCTTTAATATCTCCGAAATCCATCTGGCCATCGCTGGCTGCCCCCCAATAGCTGGCGGCGCGCGGCCCGCTCAAGGCCAACACCAGGCGGCTGATCTCGTCTGGCAGCGGGCCGGCCTCCGAGACGTTGAAAATGGGGCCGATCTCGAAGAGCACGATGCGCTCGCGGATATTGACGTTGCGCTCGACTATCTCCAGGAGGCTGGCAAGCAGGCTCTTACGCAGCACGGCACGTTCGGCGGAGATGGCATTCATCAGTGCCACGTTGGGCTTGCCCTCGGGCGCGGTGTCGGGTGGGAGGCGGCGGGCCTCCTGTTCGGGGGAGGTCATGCGGTAGGTGATGGCTTCCTGCAGCCCTAGATCTACCAGCACATCTTTGACGCGCTCCTCCAAATCCAGAGAGCGATTGCCGCGTTGTGGTGGTAGGGCATCGGCCATGCGCGTTTCGGGGATATTTTCGTAGCCGTAGATGCGGGCGATCTCTTCCATGATGTCGGCCTGGCCGACAACGCCCTCGCCGATATCCAGGCGATGGTCTGGCGAGCGGACGGTGAGCGTTTCGCCTTTGGCGTTGACTTCGAATTCGAGCTTCTCGAGAATGTCGCTGATTTGCTTGGCGGAGAGCTGGATGCCCAACCAGCGGTCCACATCGGCGGGCGTGATGACAACCTGAGCTGGCTCGGCTTTTAACGGGTACTCGTCGATGAGGCCCTCGGCGACTTTGCCGCCGGACCACTGGCGCATGAGTTCCAGGCCGCGGCTAACGCCGCGCGGCGCCATCTCGGGGTGCACACCGCGCGAGAAACGATAGGCCGCTTCGCTGGACATGCGCTGGGCGTTCAGCGTGCGGCGGATGTTAATGAAGTCCCAAGCTGCGCCTTCGAGAAGCACATTTTTGGTGTCCTCAGTAACTTCGGATTCGAGTCCGCCCATCACGCCGCCGATGGAGAGCGAGCCGGCCGTATCGCAGACGAGGACGGTGAAATCATCCAGCTTGCGGGTTTCATCGTCCAGGGTGACGAGGGTTTCGCCCGATTTGGCGCGGCGGGTGATGATGGTGGGCACTTTGCCTTTTGCGCGTGCCACAAGCAAGTCGTAATCGAAGGCGTGCAGCGGCTCGCCGAGCTCAAGCATGGAGTAGTTGGTGGCGTCCACGATGTTGTTGATCGGGCGCATGCCCGCCAGGCGCAGGCGGCGCCGGATGGGCTCGGGGCTGGGGCCAACCTCGATAGCTTCGATGAGGCCGAGCACAAAGCGCGGGTTCAACTCCGGCTCCTTGATCTCGATGCGGGCCTTGCCCTGGATTGCCGGCCCTTCGGCTTTGACCTGGCTTGGCATGGGCTTGAGCTTGCGGGCGGTGAGAGCCGCGACTTCGCGGGCGATACCGTACATATTGGCATTGCGGGCAATGTTAGGGGTGATGGCGATATCGAAGACGGCATCCCCGAGCACCTCGGCGAGCGGCGTGCCGGCCTCGGCTTTTTCATCCAGGAAGAGGATGCCCTCATGCTCTTCGGAGATGCCCAACTCCTTTTCGGAGCAGACCATTGAATAGGATTCCACGCCGCGGATCTTGGCGCGCTTGAGCACGGTTTTGTGGAAACCGGATTGATGTCCATCGTAGATCTCGGCGCCTTCTTTGGCGTAGGCGACCTTGAGTGGCTTTTTCAACGCACCTTGGCCCTTGAACTCAAAGAGGTTGGTTGCGCCGGTGAGCACAGTGTGCTCTTGTTGGCCATCGAAGAGGCGGCAGAGGACGAGGCGGTCGGCATCCGGATGGGGGCCAACCTCGCGGATTACGCCGACGACCAGCAGCTCAGGATCCCAGGCCATGCCGCTGATCTTGGTTTGCTGGGGACCATCGGCGGCGGGCATGGGCAGGCCGACATAGTGGATCTGCTCCACTTCCAGGCCGGCCATCGTGAGGGTGTGGGCGAGATCGTCGAGGGGTAAACCCTTGAGATCGACGAAATCTTGGAGCCAGGAAATGGGTACTTTCATGTTTGCCTACTTAGAACTGTTCGAGGAAGCGCAAATCATTGCGCCAGAAATAGCGAATATCTTCAATGCGGTAACGCAGCATCGTGAGGCGTTCGGGGCCCATACCAAAGGCGAAGCCGGAATAGACTTCGGGGTCGTAGCCGCCGTTACGTAGCACGTTGGGGTGCACCATGCCGCTGCCTAGGATTTCGAGCCAGCCGGTTTGCTTGCAGACTGGGCAGCCTTCCCCGCCACAGACAAAGCACTCGACATCCATCTCGGCGCTGGGTTCAGTGAAGGGGAAGTGCGAGGCGCGGAAGCGGGTGCGCACATCGGGGTTGAAGAAGCGGCGTGCGAAATCGCTGAGCGTGCCCTTCAAATCGCCGAAGGTGATGCGTTTGCCCACGGCGAGGCCTTCCACTTGGGTGAACTGGATTTCGGAGCGGGCCGTGATCTGCTCGTAGCGATAGCACATGCCGGGCAGGATGATGCGCACGGGAGACGGGTTATCTGGATCGCGGGCCACGGCTTCGCGCATGGCGTGAATCTGGCCGGGCGACGTGTGCGTGCGGAGCAGAAGGGGATTCTCATCGCTGCCGCCCTCCACATAGAAGGAATCCTGCATCTCGCGGGCGGGATGGTTGGGCGGGAAATTCAGCAGCTGGAAGTTGTATACGTCGGTTTCGACGTCGCGAGAACGATAGACCTGAAAGCCCATCTCGGCGAAGATGCGCCGGATCTCGCGCATGGTTTGGGTGACGGGATGCAGGCGGCCGAGGGGCACGCGGCGGCCGGGCAAGGTGACGTCCACTTGCTCGGTTTCGAGCGATTGGGCAACGCGGCCGGCCTTGAGGGCCGTTTCCCTCTTGGCCAATGCACCTTCCAGGGCGACCTTGACCTGGTTGGCGGCCTGGCCAGCGGCGGGGCGCTCGTCTTTACCGAGGGCGCCCAAATTCTTGAAGGCCTGCATCACGGCTGAATTGCGACCGAGATGCTTCGTGCGCCAGGCCTGCAAATCCGCTTCGCTGGCGACCTTTTCAAGGGTGGCGAGGCCATCCTTTTCGATGCTTTTTAATTCATCCAGCATTTTCTTGCTCCAAGCATGTTTGCTCCTTAAACAAAAACCCGTCCACTTCAAACTCAGAAGGGACGGGAATCTCCCGCGGTACCACCCAAATTGCCCGCATGTGCGAGCCACTCAGCCCAACAGCCGTAGAACTGGCGATTGGTCGCTCGGCTAACGCTGAGCCTGCGTCTCAGACTACTAAGCGGCCGTAAGGCGAGACCACCATTCCCCTGAGCAGCTCGGAAGCGAACTTCGGCCGATTTCCACTGGGCGAGGGTTGCAGTCTGTGCCCCGGCCTCCCTGGCAGCTTTCAGCGGCTTACTTTGCTCCGTCCAAGCCTTTTCTATACGGATTTGCCCTTATTATGCGCAATCTGGCACGAATGTCAAGCCGCTAAGTATAATGACCCCGTTTCCAATGCCGCCCATGACTTCCCTCCGTCGCCTGCTCCCCCTCACGCTCGCCCTGCTGCTTTCAGCCTGCAATCTCGGCGCACAGCCCGGCGCGGCCACCCCGTCTCCGGCCGGGGATCTGCCCCAACCCCAGGAATCATCCCACACGCCAACCCGCGAGGCGGCCCGGGTGAACGGGGAAACCATTACCGCTGACTCATTTCAACGCAGCCTGGCCCTCTATGAAGCCGCTCAGACCGAAACTGGCACACTTCTGGCAACAGAAGATGTAGCGCGCATCGTGCTGGACGATTTGATTGCCCGCCTTTTGCTGTCACAAAGTGCACGGGCGCAAAGTTTTACGGCGGATGCTAGCCTAGTGGCCGAACGGCTGAATGCGCTGATCGAGGATGCCGGTGGACAGGACGCTTTCGACGAGTGGCTGACTACCTACAGTTATTCGGCGCAGGAATTCGAGCGAGAGCTGGCCCTTGAGATTGAAGCGGGCTGGATGCGCAACGAGATCACGTCCGCCGTGCCCACCAGCGCCGAACAGGTGGAGGCTCGCCAGGTGCTGCTCAGCGATCTGTTTTCGGCGGAACGTCTGCTCGGCCAGCTCGAGAACGGCACCTCGTTTGAAACGATCGTGGCCAACAACGATCCGCAGCGCCTGGGCTATCTTGGCTGGTTCCCGCGGGGATACCTGCTCCAGCCCGAAGTTGAAGCGGTGGCATTTACCCTTCAACCGGGTGAAAGCAGCCAGGTAGTTGAGACCCCGTTGGGCTTCCACCTTGTCGAAGTCCTCAACCGGGACTCGGACCGCCCGCTGAACCCGCAAGCCCGCCTGGCCCTGCAGATTGCGGCGCTGGTGGATTGGATCAGCCAGCAACGCGCACAAAGTGACATTCAAGTGTTTTTGCCCTGAAAATTGCTTTCCTATACAATCAGGGCTGGATAGAGAAGGAAACAAATTATGGATGAATTCGATTTCTTAGAAGAAAAAGCCCCCCGTAAGCGCTTTCGCCTGGGCGCGGCACTCATGAACTTGATTACGCTCGGGATCGTCACCGCCACACTGGCGGCCGGCGGTTTATTTACCTACATTTTCTATGATCCGTTCAGTGCATACAACCCCTTCCCGCCGGTGGCGGTGACCGAGGAACCGACAGCAACGGATGCGGCACCGCTCCCAACTGAGGAAGCCGAGGCTAGCCCGACAGCCACAGCTACGTCAACCCCCACGGCGGTGCCCAGCGCAACCACCATCCCGAGTGTGACGCCGACCTACGTGCCCGGCAGCCGCTACGGAATTCAGAACGGCAGCCCGGCCGCGCTGGACGGCTCGGTTTTCTATCCCAACCGGGGATGCAACTTTATGGCGGTTGCCGGGCAGGCCTTCGGGCTCAACGATGCGCCGATTGCGGGGCTTAGCGTGCAGGTAACCGGAACGCTGGGCAGCGCAACGGTGAACAAGATCGGCGTGACCGGGGCGGCCACCGCCTACGGCAACGGCAGCTACTATGAGATCGAACTGGCCAACGCCCCCATCGCCTCCGACGATACGCTTTCTATTGGGCTGGTGGATGGCGAAGGCAAGTCGATCTCGACTCCGCTGACCTTTGATACCAACGCCAGTTGTTCGCAGAACCTGATCCTGATCAACTTCAAAGCGCAACCTTAACCCCAAACACCCAATTCCAAGACCCTCCCTAAGAAAGGGTCGAAAATAAACGTACGCAGCGGGGGGATTGTTATAATCCCCCAATCTGCGCGCATGTGGCGCAAATTCGATTTGGGAGCCTTGCTACCTCATGTTTGCATTAGGCATACTCGGTATTTTTCAAATGATCCTGCTGCCCGGGCTGTTGTTGATCCGGCTGTTTCCGTCCCGGCGCAGCGCGATCCACAACCTGGTGGCGGTCTTTACGCTGAGTTTGCTGGCCAACTATGTGGCTGTGCTAGTGCTCACAGCCTTGAAGCTGTATCTACGGGGTGTGGTCTTTGGGATCTTCGTGGTGGAGCTGGTTTTGCTTTGGCGGCTCTATCGCGGCTGGTTTGCGCGGCCGCTGGGCAGCCTGGTGGCGGATGCGGCCGGGGCGCTGCGCAAGGGCGTGGATGGATTTTCCAAAGGGGCACGGGACTATTGGGCCATGACGCGGCGGGTGGCGGAAGGCAAGCCCAAGCCGGGCGAGGATGCTGGAGTGTTGTTGGCCGGAGCGCTGCGATTATTGTTCGGCGCGCTGGCGGTGGGCTGTATCCTGTGGATGGCTGTGCTGACCGTGCGCAATTTCGGCACGGTCTGGAATGCCTGGGACGCGTGGGCTTCCTGGGACCCCTGGGCGGTGGACTGGTTTTACAACAAGTATGCCGGCAACACCTGGGGATACCCGCAAGCGATCCCGATTAGCTGGTCCATCAGCTACCAATTCATCGGCACGGAAAGCATCAAGCTGTTTGCGAAAGCGATCATGCCACTGTTCACACTGCTGACGTTGCTAATGCTTTTCGACCTGGGACTACGGCAGAAATCCTTTGGCTATTTCCTGGGTGTGGTCGTGACCTTCCTGGGGATCGTGCGCTTTTTGGCGCCCTATATCGGCGAGGGTTATGTGGATTTGCCGGTGGCCGCGATCACGTTTGCGGCGGTCTACAGCCTCTTGGTGGCGATGCAGACTGAAGACGAAGCAACATTGCGAGAGACGCTGGTGCTGGGATCGCTGTTCAGCGCCACCGCCGGGGTGGTCAAACAGCCTGGGTTTTACATCATGGCTTTCTATCCCGTGCTGGCCTATTTCCTGGTGCTGCGCCCGCGGGCGGAGAAAGTGCGAGACAAGATCACGCAGTTGCTGAAACCTTTGGCGTTGGGGCTGCTGATCGTGGTGCCCTGGTATGTGTATACGGTCATCAAAATCCAGCAGGGCAACTACAGCTCGAACATCCAGTATGTGACCAATGATATTTATGAAGGGGCAACGCTGGCGCAACGTTTTGCGTCGGCCCTGAGTTCGCTGGATACCTTTATTCTGGTGTATTTCTTTGTGATCGCCGCGCTGCTGGTGATGAACCGGGCGCAACGTTGGCTGACGATCCTGGTTACCCTGCCCTATACGGCGCTGTGGGCTTTTTATCTGAGCTACGAGCATCGCAACCTGGCGATTGCCTTCCCGCTGGTGGGGATGGCAGCAGGCATGGGTGCCCAGGGCCTGTTGGAGCGGCTGAATTTTGAGAGATTGCGCAATTGGGCGGCGCCGCTCCTCGTGCTTGCGGTGCTGGTGGGCGGCAGCCTGATTTATACGGATGCCACCATTAACCGGGTGCAAATTGACCAACAGAAAGCCATTTTCCAACCCCAAGTGAACCGGCGGCTTTACGCCTATTTCGAAAACCGTGGCGGACCGGAAACAGTGATTTCCGATTACCCCGTGGGTTGGCTGCCGGGGCTGCGGGAGTATTGGGTGATCGACCGCTTCATGGATTATGAAGCCTATCGCGAGCGGCTACAACGGAACCCGGATGTGGGCCTGCTGTTAATCTCATCGGGGGCGAAGCCAGAGATCTATCAAGACGTGTTGGGGCGCATCGAAAGCGGGGAATACGATGTGCAGTTCACCGTGGGGGAGTACATGCTGCTGCGCATCCCGCTGCGGGAGTAGCTCGTTTGGTGATGGCTAAAAAAGAGCGGGGCGGTACTTTCTTCGTCGTGCCAGCCTATAACGAAGGGCAGGTGATCGCCGAAACTGTGCGACCCTTGGTGGCCGCGGGCTATTCCGTGGTGGTGGTGGACGACGGTTCAAGCGACGACACGGCCACAAAATTGGCGGACGCTGGGGTGCATTATGTGCGGCACCCGCAGAATTTGGGCCAGGGAGCCGCGCTGCAGACAGGGGCGCGGTATGCGCTGGGGGAAGGGGCGGCCTACGTCGTGCACTTCGATGCCGACGGGCAACACAGCCTGGAGAGTATGGAGGGATTGCTGGACATGCTGATGGGCGGAGACGTGGACGTAGCGCTTGGATCTCGATTTTTACGCCGGGAGGATCGGGCGGCGGTGCCCCGGGCGCGCAGGCTGCTGCTGAAAGGGGCCGTGATTGTTAACGGGTTGCTGACCGGCTTGTGGCTCAGCGACGCGCACAACGGGGCGCGAGCCATGACCCGTTGGGCGGCAGAGCAAATTGAGTTGAAGGAGAATGGCTTCGCGCACGCCACCGAGATCCTGCAGCAAATCCATGCAAAGGGGCTGCGCTATGTGGAAGGCCCGACGCGAATCCACTATACTGAGTATTCGACGTTCAAAGGACAGAAAGCGACGGGTGCCATCAATATCTTGATCGATTTAATCCTGCGAAGGCTGCTGAAATGACCCCGATTCAATTGCTGCTGCTGCTGATTGTGGCGGTAATTGTGCTGCTCTATTTCCGGCGGCTGCGCACGCGGCTCTTCGACCGGCTCTTCTTTTTGATGATTGGGGCCAGCGCCGGAGTGCTGGTAGCCAAGCCGGAATGGGCTACCGCGATAGCCAACGCGCTGGGTGTGGATCGCGGCGCGGATCTGGTGAACTACCTGGGGCTGCTGGGACTGGGATTTTTGTGGTTGGTGCTGTATACGCGCCAGCGGGAAATCGACGACCGGCTGACCGATTTGGCGCGCAAGATGGCGCTGCTTGAAGCCAAGAAACCGAAGAAGTAATGCCTAATAAATGGGGGTGAATATGCTGGGGGCGATTAATCCCGAGGCTGGTTATCCAGGATCGTTTCGACAGCATCCAGAACAGAGGCATCCAGCTTGTCCACCGCGTCGGCGGCCGTGAGATTTTCTTCGAGCTGGCTAAGTTTCGTCGCGCCGGTGATAACGCTGCTGACTTCCTTACGGCGCAATACCCAGGCGATAGCAAGCTGGGCGGTGCTGATGCCCAGGTCGCCAGCGATCTCGGCCAGGCGGCGCACTTTGGCGAGTTTATCCTCGGTGATGCGATCTTTGATGAAGCCCATGTTTTCGAGCGAGGCGCGGCTGCCCTCAGGGATGCCATCGTTGTATTTGCCGGTGAGGATGCCCGAGGCGAGGGGGCTCCAGATGGTGAGGCCCAGGCCGTGGAGTTCGTTGAGGGCGCTGAGTTCCACCTCGACGCGGCGGCGGTGCAACATGTTGTATTGCGGCTGTTCCATTGTGGGCGGAATGAGGCCGTATTGGCGGGCGATGCCATGCGCTTCGGCAATTTGGGAAGCGCGCCATTCGGAGGTTCCCCAATAGAGAATTTTCCCCTGCTGGATGAAACTATTCATCGTGTAAACAACTTCCTCGATGGGCGTCTCGGGATCATAGCGGTGGCAAAAGTAGAGATCGAGGTAGTCAAGGTCGAGGCGTTTCAGCGAACCGTGCAGGGCTTCGGTGAGATGCTTGCGCGAAAGGCCGCGCCCGTTGGGGCCGGGCAAGGTGGGCCAGAAAACTTTGCTGGAGATCACCAGCGAGGAGCGATGCAGATCCTTGATGGCTTTGCCCATCAGGGTTTCGGCTTCGCCTAAGGCGTAGGAATCCGAATTGTCGAAGAAGTTAACGCCGTGTTCGTGGGCGGCGTGGATAAGCTGGGTGGCGGTTTTCTGGCCGATCTGGTCGCCAAAGGTGACCCAGGCGCCGAAAGAGATTTCGCTTACTTTGAGGCCGGAGCGGCCCAGATGTCGATAGTTCATGTCGGATTCAGTAGTCCGGAGTGAGTGGTGTGAGTTGGGGGTCTGTAGCGCGGACTGAAATTCCCTAGTTAGTCAGTATTGTAATGCTCGATGACCTGCGCGGCCAGATCGTAGCGGGCGAAGGCGGGCATAAGGTAAACGCCCGCGGCCCATTCACGCACCTGGTCAATGAGTTCGATGGCGATGCGCACGCCCTCCTGTGGGGCATCCTCGCCGGCGGCTTCGAGGCGGGCGCGGATGCCTTCGGGGATATGGATGCCGGGGACTTCGTTGTGCAGAAAGGCCGCGTGGCGAGCGTTATTGAGCGGCAGGATGCCGGCCAGGATGGGCTGGCCTAAATCAGGGGCGTGCTGGTCGAGGAAGGCTTTGGCTTGCTCCGGGGAGTAGATCGGCTGGGTGAGGAAGAAATCGGTGCCGTTGGCCAGCTTGCGCTTGAGCACGCGCAGTTCGCGGGCGGGATCCTTGGGCTCAAGATTAAGCGCCGCCCCCACGTAGAATGCTGTGGGCTGGCCGATCTGCGAGCCGGAGTGGTCCAGGCCGACGTTGAAACCCTGCTTGATAAGCTTGATGAGGCCCGTGGGGGCCAGATCGTAATTGTCCATCGCTTCGGGGTAATCGCCGATGGCCGTGGGATCACCCATCACCACAAAGACATTGCGCACGCCGAGGGCGTGGGCGGCGAGCAAATCGCCCTGGATGCGCAACAGGTTGCGGCCGCGGGTGGGGAAATGCAGGGTGGTTTCCAATTCCTGGGTACGGTTGACCAATTCACAGACGGCCCAGGGGCTCATGCGCATGCGCGCCATTGGGCTATCGGCAATATTAATCACATCAGCCCCGGCTTCGGCGAGCAGCTGAGTGCCGAGCAGTAGCTTTTTGGTGGAGAGGCCACGCGGTGGGTGGATTTCAACCGAGAATACGAAGCGGCCAGAGGCGAGCTTTTCGGCCAGGTGGGAGCCTCGTTCGGGATCCTCGCTTTCGACACTGCGCTCCAATACGCGGATCTGGCGGCCGTTGGTGTAATCCTCGGGAGCGGTGTTGGCGAGGGCGGCGTGCATAGCGGCGATGTGCTGCGGCGTTGTGCCACAGCAGCCGCCGATAATGGCCGCGCCTGCATGCCGGAAGGAGAGAGCGTAATCGCCGAAATAATCGGGGCCGGCGGGATACATAATGCGGCCGGAGACCTGCTCCGGCCAACCCGCGTTGGGCATCACGGAGTAGAGCGCCCCGGGAACAGCCGTGCGCATGCGGCTGAGGATGCGCAGGAGTTGGGAGGGGCCGCCGGAGCAATTGATGCCGATAACATCCGCACCCGCCGCATGAATGCGTTGCGCGACCTGGGCGGGGGAATCCCCCAGCAGCGTGCGATCATCGCGGGTAAAGGTCATGGAGGCGAGCACCGGGAGATCGCTGATCTCTTTGGCAGCCAGCACGGCTTCACGCACCTCGTAGAGATCGGTCATCGTTTCGATGAGGATGAGATCGGGTTTCCCGGCCACGAGGCCGGCGATCTGTTCCTTGAAGGCGGCGCGGGCTTCTTCGAGCTGGACGCGGCCAAAGGGCGCCAGGCGCACGCCAAGCGGGCCGACATCGCCGGCAACGAGCACTTCTTCAGGTGCATTGTCAGCGGCGGCGCGGGCGAGCTGGACGCCGACTTGATTGATTTCAGTGACCTGTTCTTCGAGGCCGTGCTCGGCAAGGCGGAAGCGGTTGGCCCCGAAGGTGTTGGACATGATCAGTTGGGCGCCGGCTTGGATATATTCGGCGTGGATATCGGCGACGAGTTCGGGGTTGGTGAGGTTAAGTTCGTCGAAGCAGTTGGTGAATTCGACGCCGCGGTCGTGGAGCACGGTGCCCATTGCGCCATCAGCGAGTATGGGGCCGGTGTTATCCGCGAGGCGGGTGAGGAAGGGAGAGGAGGCGGTCATGCCTTCATCAACTGTTCCACGCGGCTCTCGCCCACCGAATAGTATTTGGCTGCGGGGTGGTGGAGGATGATGGCGGCGGTGGATTGCTCGGGAACGAGCTGATAGGCGCTGGTAAGCGAAATGCCCAACTCCTTTTCTGCGGGCAGCAATTTGAAGACCTTGAGGTGGTCATCCAGATCGGGGATGGCGGGATAGCCCCAGGAATAGCGCTTGCCCTGATTTTTGGCGAGGCCCAGTTCGCGGCGGATATGGCGATGCAGGTATTCGGCGGTGGCTTCGGCGGTTTGGACGGCGAGGCCGTGGGTGAAATACGCCTCTGTGTAATTGTCGGCGGATTGGATTTCTTCGAAGCGCTTGCTGGCCTCGGAGCCGACGGTGACAATCTGGAAGGCAACTGTATCCATGCGGCCGCTTTCAACGGAGACGAAGTAATCGGCGAGGCAAAGATGCTCACTGCTGGGCTGGCGCGGAAAGGTGAGGCGCTCAATAGCTTTGAGGCCGCTGCCGTTCTCGATAGAGGCAGGATCATAGATCACGAGGTCGTTGCCTTCGGATTGGGCGGGCCAGTAGCCGTAGATGCCTTCCGGCTTGAGCCAGCCCGTTTCCTGGGCCTCCTTCTTCATGCGGGCAAGGCGCTTTTCGAACTCAGCTTTGAGATGCGTCCATTCGTCGCCGTGAGTGTTCTTGGCGCCCCATGAGAGGCGGAAGAGTTCGTTCTTGAACAGATTCTCAAAGACCAATTCAAGCGGCATCTCTTTCACCACATGCGCACCCCATTTATTCGGGGCGGGAATGGTTTCGGCAGCCAGCACTTTGGAGACGCCATCCGTGGCGCGGGATTTTCGATCAGGGGCTTTGCGGCCCATCTCTTTGGAAGCCCGCGTAAAGGTAGTCTCGTAGAGGGCGGGGCGCTTTTCGTCGTCGGTAAGCTGGTTGACCACCTCGAGGCCTTCGAAGGCATCCGAGCAATAGAAAACGCCGGGCTCGTAGCGATCACCCTCTTCGGTGTAGAGGATGCGCCAGCCGAAGCGACGGTTGATGGCCGCACCGCCCACCAAAACGGGATATTCGAGGCCGCGGCGGGCGAGCTCGTTGACGATGAGGGGCATTTGCTTGGAGGTACTGACCAGCAGGGCGCTGAGGCCGATGGCGGTGGCGCCGACTTCTTGGGCTTTGTTGATAATTGTTTCGGCGGGCACCTGCTTGCCGAGATCAAAGACGTCGTAGCCGTTGTTGCTCAGAATGGTTTTGACCAGGTTCTTGCCGATATCGTGAACGTCGCCGTAGACGGTGGCGAGGACGATCTTGCCCTTGCTGACCCCTTCGAGCTTTTCGAGATAATTGTCGAGGTGGGAGACGGTCTTCTTCATCACCTCGGCGGATTGCAGCACGAAGGGCAGAATGAGTTCGCCTGCGCCGAATTTATCGCCAACTTCTTTCATGGCGGGCAGCAGGACATTGTTGAGAATATGGACGGCGGACTCATGGTTGCTGGGGAAGGCCTTGCGGCCGATCATCTCGTCGATGGCGTCTTCCACGCCATCTTTGTGGCGGTGGAGGATGCTCCAATGGAGCATCTCTTCGGAAGTCATATCCTCGGTAGGATCGATTTGATCGTCTTCATCCACTGAGACATTTTCGTAGAACTGGATCACGCGCTGCAGCGCATCCGGGCGGCGGTAAAAGATGAGATCGTCCATCAGCTCGCGCTCGTTCTGCGGGATCTCAGCGTAGGGCTTGACCTTTGAGGCGTGCACGATGGCCATATCCAGCCCAGCCTCGACGCAATGATGGAGCATGAGGCTGTTGAGGACGTGGCGGGCCGCCGGGCTGAGGCCGAAGGACACGTTACTCACGCCCAGCGAGGTGAATACGCCCGGCAGTTTGGCCTTAATATCGCGGATGGCCTGAATGGTGGCGATGGCCGATTCGTTGAATTCGGGATCGCCGGTGGAAAGCGGGAAGGTCAGCACGTCGAAGACCAGATCTTGGGGGCGAAAGCCGAACTCGTTGATCGCGATATCGTGGATGCGGGTGGCAATTTCGAGCTTGCGATCAATGGTCTTGGCCATTCCGTCTTCGTCAATGGTGAGGATCAGGACGGCGGCATTGTGCTGGCGGGCCAACTTGAGCACGCGATCCATCTTCGGGCGGCCGGCTTCGAGGTGCGTGGAATTCAGCAGGGCGCGGCCGGGAGCCAGCTTGAGGGCCGCCTCCATGATTTCGGGCTCAGTGCTATCAATCACGAGGGGCACCTCAACGCCCAGCGCCAATTTCTTGACCACCTTTTCCATCAAGAATTGCTCATCCGGCCGCTCGGTGAGAGCCACGGAGATATCCAGGGCGTGAGCGCCGCCGCCGATCTGTTCGCGGGCCATCTCGAGGATCGCATCCCAATCCTCATTCATGACGAGGCGCTTGAATTTACGCGAGCCAGTGGCATTGAGGCGCTCGCCGATGAGCAGGGGCGGTGGTTCCTGGGCCATCGTGATGGCCTGGATGGACGAGGATAGATAGGGCTGATCCGGCGCGGGGCGGGGCGGATGGGGCTGCCCGTGAACCTGATCAACGAGCAGCTTGAGATGGGCGGGAGTGGTGCCGCAACAGCCGCCGACAATGCTGACGTTGTGCTTATTAATAAATTCGACCATCGCCGTCGCGTAGGGTTCGGGCTCGAGCGGATAGACCTCCTGGCCGTCGACATTGAGAGGCAGGCCGGCGTTGGGGATGGCGGAGATGGGCAGATGGGTGTGTTCTCCCAGGAAGCTGATCGGCTGGCGCATATGCTCGGGGCCGGTGGAGCAGTTGGTGCCAATCACATCAATGGGCAGGCCCTCGAGAATGGTGAGCGCGGTTTGAATGTCGGTGCCCAGCAGCATGCGGCCGGTGGTATCCAGCGTGATCTGCGCCTGGATGGGCAGCACTTCTCCGGTGGCTTCGAAGGCTAACTGGATGCCCTGAATGATGGCTTTGACTTCGAGAATATCCTGCGAGGTTTCAATGAGCAGCAGGTCCACACCGCCCTGGATCAGGCCCGTGGCCTGCTCGCGGAAGATATCCACAAGCTGGTCGTAGGTGATGTCGGAGAGGGTGGGGTCGTCGGCGGAGGGCAGCATGCCGCTGGGGCCGATGGAGCCAGCCACGAAGCGAGGGCGTTCGGGCGTACTGTATTCGTCCGCCAGGCGGCGGGCGAGCTGGGCGGCGGCCTGGTTGATCTCGATGGTGCGCTCGCCGATGCCATATTCGCCGAGAGTAAGCCGGTTGGCGCGGAAGGTGTTGGTTTCAATCACATCCACGCCCACATCCAGGAAGGAGCGATGCACCTTCTCAACCGCTTCCGGGTAGGAGATGGTGAGGTAGTCGATGCAGCCGTTGAAATGCTCGCCGCCATACTGCTCGGCAGTCAGGTTCTGATTCTGTAGGCTGGTGCCCATCGCGCCGTCAAAGATCACGACGCGCGCGTCCACGGCGTTCAGATAATCTCGGCGGGTAAAGTTGCGCGTGGTTGTCAGAGTCTGCTCCTTATAATCAAAATGCCTCTCATAGCGAGAGGCATTTTATTAATATCCAATGCCTCATCTGCCAGATCGTTCTGCCGGAATTGGCACCTTCGCATTGTGCGAGGTTGCCGAGGTTTCAAAGGGCCGGTCCCTCCACCTCTCTGGATGAGTTGCGAAAAAGTATACCTTGTTGAATTTGGCGTGTCAAACGGGATAGCTTTTGGTCATGGTGATAGTTTTTGATGCGGCGATTTGACCAGAATGGCAGAGTGACCCAGAATTATCAACAAGGAGATAAGCCATGAAATCTATTTTGCGACTATGGATCCCGCTGGTCGGAGTGCTGACCCTGATGGTGGGGCTGCTGTATGCCAGCGTGCAACAGGTGCATCGAAGTGGTGCGGACGATCCACAAATTCAGATGGCTGAAGACGCAGCAAAGCGGCTGAACGCGCGGGAAAGCATCCAGGATATCGTACCGGTTGGGGAGGTTGAGATTTCAGAGAGCCTCGCCCCCTTTCTGAATTTTTATGACGCGGATGGGCAAGCCGTGGCTGGCAACGGGCTGCTGCACGGTAGCTTGCCGGATTACCCATGGGCGCATTGCAAGCGGCGGGGGCCTACGGCGAGAACCGGGTGACCTGGGCGCCGGAAGACGGAGTGCGCATCGCTTCGGTGGTTGCGGCCTATGATGAGGGCTACGTGGTGGCGGGGCGTTCGCTGCGCGAAGTTGAGGCACGCGTAGCCCGATTGAACATGATCCTGCTGATGGGCTGGGGAGTGAGCCTGGCGGCCAGCCTTGTGCTGGCGTGGGCGAGCGGGGCTGTGTTTAAGGAGTAGCGAGCAGGAGTGGGGGCTTATTGGTTTGCGGACGCGATGCGGCCCATGAGGTCGCCAATGGCGGCGACGACAGTATTCATGAATTCGGAGTCGAGGTCGGGGTCCGTTGGAGCGGCGAGAACCGTTTGATAGGCGTTGAGGGCCGCTTTGAGGTTTCCCTGCATTTCATACAGTTTGGCAAGGTTGAACCAGGCGAAGAGGTGGGTGGCTTGCTTGGCGACGGCCAGCTTCAAGTTTTCTTCAGCGCCGGGTAGATCGCCGAGCGCCATTTTGGCAGCCCCAATCACGAAATACGCATCGGGTTGCTCGGGATCAAGCTTAAGCACCTCTTCGGCTTTCATGACTGCGGCCTCATAGGCGCCGACTTTGAGCGAAACTTCTGCGCTGACCAGCGTAAGTTTGAGCTTACTGGGATCCATCTGGCTGCCCCCGAACGTGGTTTCAAAATCGGCGATGACCTGGGCGATGGCGTCCTCGGGGCCGGCGACATGGATCTCGATAAAGCGCGGGTCGTACCAGGAACGGGTGCACTCCATATCAAGTGTGATATCGGAGGGCAAGCCAAAGGTAGTTAGCTTGATCTGATCCACGGCCTGGCCGCTGGCGCGCGGCTCCAGCTCAACGGTGTAGACGGTTTCAAAACCCTGGGTTTGGCTGCCCCAACGCTGGATGGTGTGCATCACATCCTGCATGCCTTCAGGGTCCTGCATACTGATGAGGGCTTTAGGCGGTTTGAAGGTGGGGTCGAGCAATTGGGCGGCGGCCAGGGCAAAATCCAGCAGGGCGACATGATCGCCATCGCGGCCGTGATAGGGCTGGAAACGGCGTGAGGCAGTGGCCACTAGCGCTCGATTTTCAGCGTTTGGCCGCGTTTGATCTGGTAGATGTCGAAATCGCGTGCTACGGCGCTGTTGGGGAAAACGGCCTGGGCTTCGGCGATGACATCCGCTTCACGGTAGCGGCGGGAGATGTGGGTGAGGATGAGCTGGCCGACCCCGGCTTCGCGGGCCAATTCGGCTGCCTGCCCGGCGGTGAGGTGGGCGAACTGGCTGGCCATCTCGCGCTCGGGTTCCAGGTACGTAGCCTCAATGACCAGGGCATCCACGCCGCGAATATGGTCGAGGATGTCTTCGGTGCGGCCGGTATCGCCCACATGGGCATAGCGCGCGCCGGGCTCGGGCGCACCGAGCACCTCTTCGGGCTGGATGCTGCGCCCGTCGTCAAGGGTGATGGGCTGGCCCTGCACCAACTGGCGACGAATAGGGCCGACAGGAATGCCGAGGGCCGAGGCTTTTTCGGGCAGAAAGGGGCGCCGGGATTTCTCCTCGAAGAGGAAGCCAAAACAATCTGGGCCGCGATGGCTTACGGGGAAGGCGGTGATGGTGAAATCGTCGCCTTCAAGGATGGGGCCGGGTTCGAGCGGGGTGAGCGCGAGTTCAAGGTTGCTGCCCTTGCCTTTGGGCACCACGCGTACCCCATAGAGCAACGCGTCGATGCGTTCGAGGGCGAAGGCGCCGGCCAGAATTTCGATCTTTTCGAGGGTTTCCCAACGAGAAAAGGTGGAGAAAAGGCCGGCCAGGCCGAGGATGTGATCGAGGTGGCCGTGGGTGATGAGAATGTGGTTGAGGCGCTTGAAGCCCAGCCCGGATTTGAGAATCTGGCGCTGGGTGCCCTCGCCGCAGTCAATCAGAAAGCGGTGCTCGTTGTGTTTTAGAACGTGGGCGG
The DNA here is from genome assembly GCA_009391835.1 of Chloroflexota bacterium. Lineage (GTDB taxonomy): Bacteria > Chloroflexota > Anaerolineae > Anaerolineales > UBA11579 > QWJF01. Next base: position 22,989 of record QWJF01000012.1, read on the forward strand.
AAAGGCCGCGACGGAGTGATGGCGCAGAGGCAGACGTGCCCAGAAAGACCAATTCGAACATGAATTTCCTTTAATTTAAGGTCGGGCGAGAATTGTACCTTAGGGGGCAGCCGGGAAAGCGGCGTGGGGAGGCTTGTACTACAATCGAGAGCGACTTGGTTGCGATACTGAGCAAACAGTTACTGGAGATTGGTCAAAGAGAAGGATTAGATGGCGGCACGCAAACGAAGTACCCGCAAGAGTAGTAGTAAAGGAAGACGCAGCACGCCCAAGCGGCGCGGCCCTTCCACCGCGCAACGCTTTCTGAGCGAACTGACTCCTGAACGACGCGTCGATATTATCGGCGTGGTGATGGCGCTGGCGGGCGGGCTGACGGTGCTGACACTGGTGTCTGGCCAACCCGGCGGGCTGGGCGAAGCCTGGCTCAATTTCCTCAAACGCGGTTTTGGTTGGGGTGTGTATCTCCTGCCGCTGGGACTGTTGGTGCTGGGCTTATGGCTGGTGCTGCGCCACGTGGAGCGCGTGCCGGCTTTGAACCTGCAGCGCATATTGGGGGGCTTGCTGGTGTATTGGAATTTGCTGGCCTGGCTGCACGTGGCCACCTTCCCGGAGAGCGCCGCCGCAGCGCGGACGCTGGCGGAACAGGGCCTGGGCGGCGGCAGCCTGGGCGCAGGCAGCATGCTCTGGCTGCGAGCCGGGTTGGGCACCGCCGGGATGGCGATCGCGCTGCTCACCTGGCTGCTGATCGGCTTGACGCTGATGCTGGACGTGTCGGTGGTGGGGTTGTTCGGCTGGCTGCAACCGCTTCTTTGGCGAATTCAGGATTGGTGGGCGGAATTGCGCGTGGATGGCTCGGGTGAGGATGAAGGGGTGATGTTCGAGCGGGCGGCGCTGGACGAGCAGGAATTCCAGCCGGTGCACCCCGAAGCGCCCGAGGCGGCCAAGACGCTGGTGGATGAAGATGGGCCGCTGCCGGAGATTGACGAGAATGGCGTGGGGGCGGACAAGCCCGCCTGGGCGCTGCCGGTATTGACCGAGATGCTGGACCTGGGCGCTGAATTAAGCTACGACCGCGACCTGAACAAACAACGCGCCACGCTGATCGAGGAAACGCTGGCCTCATTTGGGGCGCCGGCGACAGTGGTGGAGATTAATCGCGGGCCGACGATCACGCAATTTGGCGTGGAGCCGGATTTTGTGGAAACCCGCAACGGGCGCACGCGCGTCCGGGTGGCGAAAATCTCCTCGCTGGCCGACGATCTGGCGCTGGCATTGGCCGCCTCGCGTATCCGGGTGCAGGCCCCGGTGCCGGGCAAGGGCTATGTAGGCATCGAAGTACCTAACGAGGAGCAATCGGTGGTGGCGCTGCGCGATGTGATGGAGAGCGAGGCCTTCAAGCGGCTGCGCTCGCCGCTGCGTTTTGCGCTGGGCAAGGACGTGGCCGGGCAGGCGGTAGCCGCGGACCTGGCGGCGATGCCGCATCTGTTGATCGCAGGTGCAACGGGATCCGGCAAATCGGTGAGCGTGAACGCGTTGATCTGCGGGCTGCTGCTGAACAACACGCCCGAGACGCTGCGCATGCTGATGATTGACCCCAAGCGCGTGGAACTGACCGGCTACAACGGGATCCCCCATTTGATGGCCCCGGTAATCGTGGAGATCGAGCGCGTGGTTGGCTTTTTACAGTGGGTGACGCACGAGATGGATAAGCGTTACCGGTGTTTTTCGAAAGTGGGCGCGCGCCACATCGTGGACTTCAACCAGCGCATGCAGCAGGAGGGCCAGGACAAATTGCCTTACCTGGTGGTGGTGATTGATGAGCTGGCGGACCTGATGATGGTGGCGCCTGATCAAACCGAAAAGCTGATCACGCGCATGGCGCAACTGGCACGCGCTACTGGCATTCACCTGGTGATCTCCACGCAGCGCCCTTCGGTGGATGTGGTCACCGGCCTGATCAAGGCCAATTTCCCGGCGCGCATCGCCTTCGCCGTGGCCTCGGGCACGGATAGCCGCGTGATCCTGGATCAGGCGGGCGCCGAGCGGCTTTTGGGGCGCGGCGATATGCTCTTCCATGCGCCGGATGCGCCCAACGCGGTGCGGCTACAGGGTGTGTTTTTGGCGGAGAGTGAAATTTTCCGCATTGTGAATTATTGGCGCGGCTTTGCAGGAAGCGCCGACTCGAGCCAGATGGCCAACCAGGCGCGCCCCAGCGATGGGCCGCCTGCGGGCGTGCCGCTAAAGCAGATTCCCATCTGGGAGGAAGTCAAGGAGTTCCAGGAGCAGGAAGAGCTGGACGAGATGTTTGATGAGTGCGTGGATTTGGTGCGGCGGCGTGGGCGGGCATCCATCTCGATGCTGCAGCGGCGCCTGCGCATCGGCTATACGCGCGCGGCGCGCATCGTGGAGCAAATGGAGCGGCGCGGCATCATTGGGCCGCCGCAGGGTGGCGCTCACCACCGCGAGATTTTGTATTACGGCGCCAAATCAGACGTTTAGTAAGAAGTTGAGTGAAGGCTTTTGAATATATTTAGCATACGAGCCAAGGTAGAAACATAAAGAACTCGGTCAGTAGTTGAAATAATTAGTGCGTTGGAATCTGTTTCCAATCTAGAAAAATCACAAAATAGGCTAAGCCTTTTCAAGGGTGTTATCATGAATTGATAACATTGCATTCAGAACAGGGAGACAATAGTGGCAAGACTTGACCCATCACCTCCGATCGGTAGCATTTACTTTTCTCAAGGTCACTCTCTCAGATGGATGAAAAGTGGGCAGGCAGATCCAGAAGTCCTTTATCGCGAAATCCTTTCCCATGCCTTGTTTTTTGAGTGCATAATTTTTTCTGATTCCCACGCAATACAGAATTGGCTTTTAATGGAATTGCTTCCGGGTGGGGCTCATTCAGCGATTTTTCCGGGTCTAGATAAGTTGTTCCAGCTCGGAGTAATCCGCTTGGCAAGGAGAATTGAAGGCTCGTTGGAGGAAACAACTTATAGCCAAATTGCAAGACGAGTACCTGTTTTGGTTGGAGGGGAAATGAAAGAAATGTCAGAACAGTTTCTGCGTCATTCTGAAAGACTGATGCGATTAAGTGACGGAAACGAATTTTATTATGATCCAAGAGAAATTCAACTGGCAGAATTGATTCTTCAAAATGTCCTTGACAGCAATTCCGTTTCAACGGCATATGGAATCAAATCAGCAAAAACCAGAATGGAAATAGAAAAAACAGTACACAAGCTTCAGAGAACGAATGGAAGATTGCTTGCTTCTGAATTATTTAGGTTTCCGGAAAAACAGTCTGGTCCATTGTCCAACGCCAAAAATAAAGAATTGGTGCAAATCTTAGCAACGTCAGCCCATTCTTGTGCTATGCCACTTACATTTGAATTAATGCCGACCATGTCTCCGCATTCGGATGATTTTCGAGGTGCAATAGCCTTGTACCAAAACTTCGTACCTCAAATACAGAAAATCCGAACAGATCAAGATGCTTTCAAGAAAGGGGCCCTTGACCCCTCAATTCTAATTCCTTCAGATGGAAAAGATTTAACAAAAATGGGAGTCGAACCTATTCTTAGACTTCGACAAACTAAAGAGTTCAGAAGATTACAATTAGAAAGGAAAAAGCTTCTGGATTTTTATGATAGCAAGAACGCGGGTCAACTAGTTGTTCCAGAAGAAATGGAACAAGAAACAGCCTTTGGTAAAGCATTAGCAAACTATCTGGCGAGAATCTTGGAAGAATATAATCTGAAATGGCTTCCTGCCGAAAATCCAGAATCAGCGGTATTGAAGCGACTTATCTACGAAACAGACAATAAAATTACTGAAATAATGACCGAAATTTCGACTGCTGGCACTTTATATGCAGGAGTTGCCAGTGTTTTGACGGTACTGGCAGCGTTCGGGGTAGTGCCGTTAGCTATGATGCTTGCCGGGGGAGGCATAGTTACTGCCGGTGTGCTAAACAGAAGAAGGGTGTTGAAACACTTGCGCTCAGACAGGAAAGATTTTAACAAAGCTTCGAGCCTCGTGAATATCTCAAAAAAACATACGTCATAAGGACTTTTTTGCGAAAGGGATTTCTATTTATAGTGGAAGAAACGGGACAGAATCCTAACTAGGCTTCAACAATTGTAGCTACATGATTATGGCGCGTCGGCCGCCCTGCCGGAGGGGGAGTAGGGCTCGCAGCGTTGCGCGGAAAACTAAGTCTTAAATCGAACGGGCCGCTCAAGTGAGCGGCCCGGTTTTTATAGGATGAACAAGGCTTAGGGGCGGGCGCCGAGCGTGAGATCCAGCGCGAATTGTTCGCTGCCGCGCAGCACCTGCAGCTTGACCGTGACCCCCGGCTCCGTGTGTGTGAACAAATACGAGAGCATCTCGTTGAAATCGCGCAATTCTTCGCCATCTACGGCCAGGATCATGTCGCCGACCTTGAGGCCGGCGCGATCCGAAGGACCGTTGGCGATGACTGCGTTAACGTAGACCCCGACTGTTCTGGTCAGGCCCAGTTGATCGGCTTCTGCCAGGGTGAGGTTGGTTACGCTGCTGAGGCCGAGATATGGGTAGCTGTAGTGGCCGTCGGCGATCAGGGCGGGAACCACGCGGCTGACGATGTTTGAGGAAACGGCGAAGCCGATTCCGGAGTTCAGGATTTCGCCGGTGCCGCCGGTATTGAAGGAGCGGATGGCGCGGTTCACGCCAATCACTTCGCCTTGCAGATTGAGCAGCGGGCCGCCCGAATTGCCGGGGTTGATCGCCGCGTCGGTTTGAATTAGATCGCCAGCGCTGAAGAATTGCCCACCGGGGGATTCATTGAGGCCTTCCAGTGAGCGGCGGAGGCTGGAGACAATCCCGGTGCTCATGCTGCCGCTGAGGCCGAAGGGGTTTCCGATGGCGATAACCGTCTGGCCAACCTGAAGCTGATCCGAATCACCTAAGGGGAGCGGCCTAAGCTGATTGTTTGTCGCGTCCACCTGAATGACAGCCAGATCTGAATCGGTATCAATGCCAACGATTTCAGCGGTGGTTTTGTGGCCGGAGGCGAAAGAAACTTCAATATAGGTGGCGCCCTGCACGACGTGGTAGTTGGTCACAATGTGTCCCTGGGCATCAACTACAAAGCCCGATCCCTGTCCAGAGCCTTGTTCGCTGGCGACAAAGATAGACACCACGCCCGGGCTGACGGCTTCATACAGCGAGATGAGCGCGTTCTGTTGGGAGACCAGATCGTTGGACACATTGACCAGGGAGTCCACGGATTGCAACGCGGGATCGGCCGATTCGGCGCTGGCCAACTGATTATTCGTGATGGCGTCGAGGGCTTGCTGCACGGGCAGCGCGGCCTGGCAGGCCAGCGCAACAAGCACCAGCAGGCTCAGAATAAATAGAAGCGGACGATTTTTATGCATGCTGTTCACCTTATGCTGAATATGCGGGGTCACTTTGAACGGCGGGCTTCAGCGGCGAGCTGTTCGAAGAGCTGCTTCTCCTCCGAGCTGAGTTTTTTCGGGACGTTGACCTTCGCTTTCGCGAAAAGGTCGCCGTGGCGTTTCGAGTCTTTCAGATGGGGCATGCCTTTGCCGCTTAATCGGAAGGACTGCCCGGGCTGGGTGCCGGCGGGGATCTTGAGCATCACCTCACCGTTGAGCGTGGGGACGCGCACCTCGCCACCGAGCACGGCGGTGTAGAGATCAATGGGCAATTCGGCGTGCAGATCATCCCCCTTGCGGCTGAAGCGCGGATCGACGGCCACATCCAGCACGAGGTAGATATCACCCCGGTTGGGGCCGGCAGCCCGCATACGGACTTTTGTGCCTGTGCGAGCGCCGGCGGGTATCTTCACGTCCAGCTTTTTGCCATCCAGGTTGAGCTGGCGGGCGCTGCCGTGATAGGCCTCTTCCAGGCTGATCGTCACGGGTTGTTCATAGGCCTGGGGGGCGCTTCGCCTTGTGGCGCTTTGGCGGCCGCCGCCGGGGGCGCCACCGAAAATTTGCTCGAAGAAATCCGAAAAGCCGCCACTCCCACCGAAGAGATCGCCCAAATCGCCGCTGTACTCAACATTAACGCCGCCGGGTGCGCCAGCTGTTTGCCACTGGTTCCAATCAAAGCCGCGGCCCTGCCCACCGCCGCGCTCCCATTGAGTATAGGCTTTGCCCAGCCGATCGTAATGGGCGCGTTTATCCGGATCGCTGAGCACCTGATTGGCTTCGTTCAGATCCTTGAACTTGTCTTCGGCGGTTTTGTCATCCGGGTTGCGATCCGGATGATATTTGAGGGCCAGTTTACGGTAGGCGCGTTTGATCTCTTCCGGCGTGGCGCCGCGCTTGATTCCCAAAATGTCGTAGTAGTCTTTGTAGTCCATAAAGTCCCAACGTATTTTATGTCTGTGCGGCGTGCACGGCAAGAGAGCGCCAGCTGATTTAATACTACTCTAACGGCGGCATAAGTGAATTGCACTAGACTCATTCGTGCTATTATTTGCTGACTATGCAAGCAAATTCGCGGCGTTTCAGGGCGATTCATGGCGGGTAACAAAGCGCTGATTTTGGCATTGGCCGACAAGAAAGAGCGGCAACGGCTGGCCAAAAATGTGCTGGAGCCGGCGGGCTATCGCGTGCTGGAGGCGGAAAACGCAAAGGCCGCCCGGGCGCTGATGCACGATGAAGAACCGCCTTTGCTGCTACTGGGGGATAGCTTGCCGGATGGAGACCCTTTTGAACTTGCAGAAGAATTAAGAGCCACACACGTCAGCCTGCCGATTGTGATGCTGACCGAGGCGGACAACCTCGATCATGCCTTGCGAGCCATGCGTATCGGCGTGGTGGATTATCTGCGGGCGCCATTTGAAGCTACGGACGTGTTGGAATCGGTGGGGCGGGCCCTGCAGCACCGGCGCAATTGGCTCCAGTGGGTGAAGAAGGAAACCGGGCGGCTGACCGGCACATTGAATAAACGGCTGACGGAGCTTGAAGCTATCCTGAGGCAGGTAGACGATGGCGTGTTGGTGCTGGATGGGGCCAAGCGGGTGATGCTGGTCAACCAGGCGTTACGCTCGGCTTATGGATTGGATGATCGCGAGGTCTTGGGCGAGACGGTCGGGGATTTGTTCAAGAACGACGAGATATTGCGGGCCGTGCTAGCTCAGGAAGTGCATGGCGAGCACACCGAGGTGCAGGGTCAGGATGGCAGGGTGTTCAGTTTGAATACCACCCGCGTGCCGGAAGTGGGCACGGTGGTAACACTGCATGATATTACTTACTTGAAAGAACTGGATCGAATGAAGGGCGATTTCGTGAACACAGTTTCGCACGATTTGCGTTCGCCCCTAACCGCCATCCTTGGCTATGTGGAACTCATCGAACGCGCCGGCGAGGTGAATGAGCAGCAGGCCCAATTTATTGAGCGGGTGAAAGTCAGCGTGCGCAGCACTACAGATTTAATCGGGGATCTACTGGATCTGGGCAGGATGGAAGTGGGCGTAGCGGATGACCGGGAGCGGCTGCAGATCGAGGAATTGGTGGCGGAGACGATCGAAGAGCAGCGCAACCAGGTGGCCAGTCGCGGGCAGACTTTGCGCTTGTCAAAGTCCAGCAAGCTTCCGGAGGTGATAGGCAGCCGAACGCAGCTTCGCCAGGTGATGGATAATTTGATCGGCAACGCGGTGAAATATACGCCAGAGCAGGGTGAGATCCGCGTGATGCTGCGCGAGGAAGACGGGCAGGTGATCGTGCACGTGGCAGACAACGGCCCCGGAATCCCGACCGAGGAGCAGAGCCAAATCTTCGAACGCTTTTACCGGGCGAGCAACGCGGGTGATGAGGTGCAGGGCACCGGGCTGGGCCTGGCCATCGTAAAGGCCGTGGTGGAAAACCACCGAGGGCGTATCTGGGTGGATTCGAAGCCGGGACAGGGCTCTATTTTTACTGTGGTGCTGCCAGTGGCAGAGGATAGTAAGCGGATTTGATAAGGCTTCATGGTTTAAGTAAAGGCTGGGGGAGTTGAAGCAAGATAGGCATTAGAGGTTTACCCTAGCGAAGCAAGGATCGACTAAATGGGTAGGTTGTTAAAACCTAATCAACAACAGAAACTATTTCTTGTTCTCATGGGAATTGCAGGCACCATATTGGTGTTGCTGTCTACTAGCCCTTATGGAGCTGGCCTGACCTCCGACTCTGTACATTACATTTCTGCTGCAAGGAACATAATGTCTGGCGCGGGAAACCTCGATTACGCCGGATCACTTTTTGTAAGATGGCCGCCACTGTATCCTGTTGCTCTAGCGACAATTGGCAGTGCTTTTTGCATCGATCCACTTGAAGCCGCAAATTATCTGAACGCCGTTGTTTTTGGTCTCATCGTGTTTTTTGGGGGACTGTTGCTATTTGAATGGTTTCCTAATCCTCGTGCTTTTGCTTTTATAGGGACTTCAGCAATACTGTTTTCACCTCCCTTATTGGATGCTTCAATCATGGTATGGACGGAACCCCTTTTTATTCTATGGGTGCTTTTTAGCTTTTTATTTGCTGAGAAATATATAAACAAGGGAGAGTTAACGTCGTTAGTAATTTTGTCGTTAATGGTGGCTTTGGCTTTGCTAACCAGATTTGTTGGAGTGGCCCTATTTTTCTGGGGATTGATAATAATCCTTTCTAATCAGCGCGAAAATTTGAAACGCAAAAAGTGGCACGCTTTGTACTTTGCGGTAATAAGTTGGCTTCCAATTGCTTTTGTGTTGATCAACAATTACTTTGCCTCCAATAGCTTTGTCGGCAAACGCGGGGCCTCAAACTATTCCTTTATACAAAACATTTCTTTTACGATTGACACCCTGAATTCCTGGCTGGTTCCTCCCCAAGTTGTAAATCACCCTGTAGCTATTTTGTTACTGCCCTCAATGATTATTTTTCTTATTGTCTTCGGGCGGAAAATTAATTGGCGAGATATTGTCTCTCAAGCGCCACAAATCAATCTGGCAGTGTTATTTTCCACCCTCTATACGATCTTACTGATCAGCTCATCCACCATCTTTGCCTATGACAAGATCAATAATCGGCTGCTCTCCCCCATATACGTTCCCATGATAATCATTGCGTTCTTCCCCTATCAGGTGCTCAAAGAATCAATGATGCGCAGAGACTCAAAAAAATGGATACGCACTTTTCTGATGACCATCCTTCTGCTTTGGTTTTTCTACCCTTTTGTTGGAACCGTTTACACGGCCTTATATTTCTATCAAAACGGGAGAGGATACGCGAGCCAAAAATGGCTGCAAAGCGAAACTATTCAATATCTTGATCATGCATTGGCGACAGAAACCGCCTGCGCCATTTATTCGAATGCACCAGACGTGATCTATCTTCGTTCTCACAGTACAGCCCAATGGGTGCCGGCTAAAAGCCAATACGATTTGGCGAGAAATATTGAGATTGCAAACAACCTGAGAGGGTCTCGGCCCTTGGAAGACATTTCTTGCCTGGTGTTATTTAATGAAATCGACCGCGACTTTTTATTTACAGGGGAGGAGTTAGAAAATATTGTTGAATTTGAAACAATCGCTCAATTTTCTGATGGAGCCATTTATTCCATGAGCAAGAAATAATTTGACCTAGTATTTTCGAGAAACTTATTCAACCAAAATTGGAATCGCCCTCTTTCCGACACGCGCGAATTATAGAACAAATTATCGAATAGTGCTAAGATTTGCCCCTGAAACCAAAATATCTGAGGAGATGGAATGGCTAATTCTCAACCCGATGGTTATCTGGCCACACCCGCAACGGGCGCGGACCCGGGAGTGCTGGCGCTGCACGCCTGGTGGGGGCTCAACGAAACGATGAAGGAAATCTGTGATCGGCTGGCGAAGGAAGGTTTCACTGCCTTTGCGCCGGATCTTTATGATGGCAAAGTGGCGGAGACCGTTGAAGATGCGCAGATCTATGCGCGGTCGATGGATGATGAGGCTACCCAGAAGCGACTGGCGGACGCGATCCAGTTTGTAAAGAAAAACGGGGAGCCTGGCGAGGATGGCATTGCAGTGATTGGCTATTCGCTGGGAGCGTATTATGCGCTTGAGCTGGCCAACTCAGCTGCAGAAGATATTGATTCAGTGGTGCTGTTCTATGGAACCGGTCCGGAGGATCACAGCCAATCGCGGGCGCGCTATCTGGGACACTTTGCTGGGGATGATCCGTTTGAGCCTAAAGAAAGTGTGGATAGCCAGGAAGCGGGCTTGAAGGCGGCGGGCCGCCCGGTTACGTTTTACACGTACGCGGGGACAGGACACTGGATCTTTGAGCCGGACCGCATAGATGCCTACAATGAAGAGGCGGCGGCGCTGGCTTGGGCGCGCACGCTTGATTTTTTGAAGGAGCTGTGAGGGGCGGAGCTTATAAAGAAGACAGGAACGAAATAATGAGGCCACTGGCCTCATTTTCGTTTTTATAAGACTGCACAATGAGGCCGGCGCGATGGTTGCCGGTGATCATTTTAGAGACGGTAACGCCCTCCCGGTAAAGGCAAAGCACCGGTTTGCTGTGTTCGAGGGCGTAGGCGATCTCGTAGCCCACGCCGTGGGAGGGGGTGCTGACTTCGGCGACCAGCGCATCGCAGGCTCGGATCCATTCCACATCGCGCTCATAGACGAACTCGGGGGTATGAACGTGCTCGGCCATGTGCACGGCGGGGCCCGCAATATCCGCGGTGGGGACTTCGTGGCCGTCGGCCTGGAGGGCGTTGACCAGGTGCGTGTATATGGATTCGTCGGCGCGGCCGCCCGTGATGGAACATGCAAAGTAGATATTCATTGAGGAGGCATCTCGCTTTCATAGCCGCGCGGCTGGGATAGGTGCCAGGCCCAGGCCGAGCTGATGATCTCCTTTAGGGAAGAGTGGGCGGGCTGCCAGCCGAGTTCGCGCTGGATTTTGGCCGAGGAGGCCACCAGGCGGGCGGGGTCGCCGGGGCGGCGAGGGCCGTCTTCGGCCGGGATGGCGTGGCCGGTAACAGCGCGGGCGGTTTCAATGATCTCGCGGATGGAAAAGCCGCCGCCGCTGCCGAGGTTGTAAATGAGCTGGTCCTGCTCGGCGAGGGCATCCAGGGCCAACGTGTGCGCCGAGACGAGATCGGCGAGGTGGATGTAATCCCGTATGCAAGTGCCATCCGGCGTCGGGTAATCGCTGCCGTTAATGGTGAGCTGCTCACGCTGGCCGAGGGCGACTTGCAGCGTAATAGGAATGAGATGGCTCTCGGGCTGGTGGGCCTCGCCGCGGGTGGGCAGCGCGCCGGAGGCGTTGAAATAGCGCAGGGCGGCATAATGCAGGCCGTGCGTCTGGCGATACCAATCCAGGGTGCGCTCAATCATTAGCTTGGTCTGGCCGTAAACGTTGGTGGGAGCGATTGCCGATTCTTCGGTGAGCGGCTCATCGCTGGTGCGATAAACCGCAGCGGTGGAAGAGAGCAGAAAGCGCCCGACGCCCGCCTGGTGGGCGGCTTCGATGAGGCGCAGGGAATTGGCCAGGTTGTTGTGGAAGTATTTGCCGGGATCGAGCATGCTCTCGCCCGCCTCAATGAAAGCCGCAAAATGCAGCAGAGCATCGAATTTGCGCGCAGCGAGGGCTTTGCCGAGGGCATCGCCATCCTCCAAATCGGCGTGGATGAATTCAGCGCCCGCGGGAATCGCCGCCCGGTGGCCGGTGACGAGCGAGTCGTAGATGGCGACATGGTGACCGACAGCGAGCAGGCTTTCAGCGACCGCCGAGCCGATATAGCCGGCCCCGCCGGTGAGGAAGATGTTCACGGTTGGATAACCTCCTGGGGCGCGTCGCTCAGGGACATAGTTCCGAATGACCCGCAGCGCAGAATTCGGTGCTGCCGCCGACCATTGTAAGCCAGACCTCAATATCCTTGATGGCGGACGGGTCAATGCTGAGCGGGTTGGCGGAGAGCAGGATCAGGTCGGCGAATTTGCCCGGAGCCAGGCTGCCCACCTGGTCCTCGCTAAACAGGGCATAGGCCGCGTTGATAGTCATTAGGGGCAGGGCTTCCTCGGCGGTGATGGCGTGGGCCGCGAGCCAATCGGGGGGCTCGCACACGGAACCATCCTCAGCCACCTGGGCGCGGGTAACCATGCCAAACAGTTCGAGCAGGGGGCTGAGGGGCACCACGTAGGGATCGTCGCCGTGCCAGGCCACAATCACTCCGGACGTCCCGTCAAGAAAATCACGCCAGTTTTCCAACCAGGACAAATTTTCGAAGCCGAAAAAGTTGCTGTAGGCGGCGCGCTCGTTTTCCTTGCAGGTCTCGTAGGCGCCAAAAATGGTCGCCACCGCACCAACTTCGGCGTAACGCGGCAGCAGATCGGGGCGGTGGAAAGCATTGTGTTCGATGCGTGGGCGCGATGCGGTTGGCTGGTCCGCAAATACGACGGCATAGGCGATCTGAACCTGCTCGATGGCGCGATCCCCCTGGGCGTGAATCGCCACCTGGTAGCCGAGCGCATCAATATCGGCGACCGCCGCGGTCAGCGCCTCCTGGCTGAACCAGAGATCGCCCTTGCCGCCGACCTGCGGGTAGTCAAAGCTGACCGCCGGCAGGCCGCAAACGCCGCCATCCGCAAAGAGCTTGACGCCGGCGATGCGCAGGCGCTCGCCAAATTCCTGGCCCCGCGGAAAAGCCTGATACCAGTCGCCGAGCGGCTCACCGCAGGGGTCGGTGTATTGCATATAGATGGAGGTGCGGATGCGCAAGACCCCGTTCTCGGCCAGGGGGATGATCTGCTCCATGAAGTCGGGGGTGGCCGACATTTCTGTGGTGCTGGTAAAGCCGTTCTCGAAGAGCACCTGCTGGGCGGCCTCGATGCCTAGCCCCGAATCTTTGAGGTAATGCGTGTGCGGGTCCACGAAGCCGGGCATCAGGGTGAGCCCCTGCAAATCGATGACCCGGGTGGCGGGCCCGGCCAGCGCCAGGATGTCCTCGTCGGAGCCCAGCTTGAGGATGAGGTCGTCGTGAATGGCGATGGCCGCGTAAGTGGGGAAGCCCAGCTGCATGCTTAGAACCTCCCCGTTGTGGAAGATGAGGGTCGCCTCGTCTGCCGCCGCAACGGGCTGAGGAGCCAGGGGGAAGCCCAGGATTTCGATCTCGCGCCAGGCCACCCATGAGGGGCTTTCAATGGTTTCGATGCGCAGGCAGGTATAGCCCTGCAAGGGCTGGGCCGGGCTGAATTCCAGCCACTGGCCATCCTCCGTGTTGCCTCGGAAGACGTGCAGCTCTTCGCGCCCACCCGCGGACTTGCAGCCCAGGATGCGGTGCACGGTGGAGCCAGCGGGCGATTGGCTGGGCAGCAGGCGAATTTCACTGATGGCGGCCGCAGCGCCCAAATCAATTTCAATCCATTGCGTGGGCGAATCGCCTGCGCTCCACCAGTTCTCAGCCGTGATCGTGGAAATGCCATCCACGGCTTGCTCGGCAGGAAAATCGGGCAGGGCTGCGGAGGCGCTGACCGGCGCGCGCAGGGCCAGGTTGCTGATCTCGGGTGCGGAAACGGGGCTATCTGTGGGCGCAGAGGGGCTCGCAGTGGACGTCGGCTCCACCGTGGGTGACGCCGCGGCTGGGGAGCAGGCCGCCAGCATCAAAGCCAGAAAAAGCCAAACGGGACGGCGGCCGCTCACGATTCGATGACCTCCAATTTGGCGAAGGCGGCCACGACTTTCTTAAGGCCCACCTCCTGGAAGAAGATATCCACGACTTCATCATCGTCCTGGATGCGCGAGGAGAGCACCATGCCCTCGCCCCAGGTAGCGTGGCGCACATTCATGCCGGGGCTGTATTGCTGCTCGATAGGCGCGGGTACCGAGTGGCCGGGCTGCTCCCAGAGATCGGGGCGCGCCGGGCTGCGCTGGCCGAGGCGGCTACCGCCTTCGATGAGTTCGTCGGGAAGGTCCTCGAGGAAACGCGAGGGATCCACCGGCTCGGAATAACCGTAGCTGTTGCGGAATTGGTCGTGGATCAGGATGAGCTGGTCTTTGGCGCGCGTCATGCCCACGTAGAGCAAGCGGCGCTCCTCGGCCATCTCCTCGGGATCATCCATAGAACGCGAATGGGGCAGGGTGCCATCGTCCAGCCCGGCGATGAACACCACGGGAAATTCGAGCCCTTTGGCCGTGTGCAGGGTCATCATCGTGGGCACCTCGGCGTTTTCGTCCACCTGGTCCTGGTCGGAGACGAGAGCGATGGATTCGAGGAACTCCACCAGAGTCTTGTCCTTGTTGTCGGCGGCCAGGCGGCGCAGCTCGAGCACATTTTCCCAGCGGTCCAGGCTGTCATCGTCGCCATCCGCTTGAATGTAGGATTGGTAATCCACATCCGCAAGCACGCGGTCCAGGAGCGTCAGCGGGTCGGCGGATAGGGCCAGCGTGTTCCATTGGGCCAGGTTGGCGCCGAAATCGGCGAGCGCCTGCAGCGTGAGCGTGGGCAGAGATTCGAAGCGCGCATCCTGGGGCGCGCGGCCCAGCTCGATGAGCAGCCCACCGGGCGAAAGCTCCAGATTTTTGGCCAGCGTGCGCAGTCGCGCCTGGGCCTTGACGCCGATGCGCCGGGTGGGCGTGTTAATCGTGCGGTTCAGGCTGACTTCGTCGCCGGGGTTATAGGCCAGGCGCAGGTAGGCCAGCGCATCCTTGACTTCGCGGCGGCCGTAGAAGCGCTGCGCGCCGACCAGTTTGTAGGGCAGATTGGCGTAAAGGAAGGCTTCTTCGAGCAGGCGGGATTGGGCGTTGGTGCGATACATGATGGCGAAGTCGCCGGGCTTGGCGCGGCTTTCCGCTACGGTGGTGGCGATGGTATCCACGATGAAGCGGCCGGCGCCCTCTTCATTCAGGGCTTCGTGGAGCACGATCTTGGGGCCGGGGCCGCGCTCGGTGAAGAGTTCCTTGTGAGTGCGGTGCGGGTTGCGGTCAATGACTGCCATCGCCGCATCCAGGATACGCTGGGTGGAGCGGTAGTTTTGCTCGAGGAGGATCACCTGCGTATCAGGGTAATCCTTTTGAAAGCGCTCCACGTTGCGATAGTCTGCGCCGCGCCAGCGGTAGATGGATTGGTCGGTGTCGCCGACAACGTAAATATTGCGGTGGAAGGAGGCCAGGTGCTTGAGCAGCGCATATTGCGCCTGGTTGGTGTCCTGGAATTCGTCAACCAGCACGTGCTCGAAGCGGCGGGCATATTTCTCGCGCACGTCGGTGCGGTCTTCGAGCAGCAGCGCGGTCCAGAGCAGCAGGTCGTCGAAATCGAGGGCGTTGCTGGCTAGCAGCAGCTGCTGGTAGCGCTGATAGACCTGGGCGACCACCTTCTCGCGGTAGGAATTCTTGGCGAGGTCTTCAGGGAATTGGAGCTCGTTTTTGGCGTTGGAGATGGCGGCGTGCACGGAGCGCGGGCGGTGGTATTTCTCGTCGATGTTGAGGTCTTTGAGGGCGGTTTTGACCAGGGCGTATTGGTCGTCGGCGTCGAAGATGATGAAGTTCTGGTTGAAGGGCAGGAATTCGGCTTCGATACGCAGGAGGCGGGCGCAGGTGGCGTGAAAAGTCCCTAAAGTGAGACCGCGCTGGCGGCCGCCGAGCAGCTTGTCCACGCGGGCGGCCATCTCTTTCGAGGCTTTGTTGGTGAAAGTGACCGCCAGGATGTTGTAGGGATCCACACCCAGTTCCTGGATCACGTAGGCCACGCGCTGGGTGAGCACGCGCGTTTTGCCGGAGCCGGGGCCGGCCAGCACGAGCACGGGGCCGAGGCCGGCGGTGAGGGCTTGCTGCTGTTGGGGGTTGAGGCCAGCGGCCAGGGGCGAGGAGGGCATGGAAGGAATTGTACTAAAGCGTGGGCAGGGAATGCTGATTTTTGATTGTTGATGGCTGATTGGGAAGAGATTTAGCGCGGTAAATCAACTATGCAACCAATAGGTTCCCTCCTGCCATTCTTATCGGACTTGTGCGGATTGCAGGTTGCAATCCTTGTTGATCGCCTGTTAAAAACAAAGTATATTCAGTAAATTACAAGATGATTTGGGAGGGTGAAAAATTGGACTACGAAGAAACAAACAAGGCTGGTTTTCGTGAATTTGTTGATAAGGAAGCCGACCTAACTGCCGGTTTTGCTAATCTTGATGAATTAGTTGAATTTGCCTTTGGTGAACTGGAATCTGCAGTTGCTGAGTTTGAGCGAGCTCGTGGCAAGAAATATGAAACACTTGAAGAATACCTTGATGATGAATACTTTCAAGGCTTTGTGTCGGATGAGTTTGATAATGTGCAAATCTATGCATCGGATGATGAAATAGCTGAATGGGCTTTTGGAAGCAGGGAAGAAGCCGAAGATAAGTACAAGGAGGGGAAAAGTGGAAGTTAAATTTGTTGACAATCAAAGCGAAAAACTTTCCGACCTTTTGATTGCGAATCTTGGGAAATCAGTCGATACTAGGATCGCAGTAGCCTTTGCCTCGCAAAGCGGGCTTAGAATGCTGGCCGATGAAATCGATAACGCTCTGGCGGCCATTGCAAGTATTGAAATCTTAGTCGGACTTGATTACTCCACCACCGAAGCAAAAGCTCTTTGGGCTATGCAAAAATGGTCCAAAGATTTTGAAAACTTCAACTTTTATTGTTTCCCAAGAAGGGGAAACGGCATATATCATCCTAAGATGTATTTGTTGCTTGCAGACAACGGTGCCACAATCGTTGTGGGTTCTTCGAACCTAACTGCTGCTGGCTTATCTCAAAATGCTGAAGCAAATATTCTTATCAAAGAAGGTTTGGACTCGGAAGTTGTTAGTGATGCACTAGCAAGCTATGTGAGATTAAAGTTCAGTAATCGATTTGCCCCAACGGACGAATATCTATCGATGTACGAGGAAGCGTCTCGTCAAAGGGTAAAGGCCGAAAAGCAGACAGACGAAAGCGCAAAACTATCCGCGTTAGAAAAGTCCATGCGGGAATTGGAATCAACAATACCCAGGCCAAGGGCTTCTAAAAAAGACCTTGTTGGATGGCTTGAAATGGTCTACGATTCTCTGCCTGACGGCAATTTTTCCACTACTCAAATGTATGAGTACGAAGAAGAGTTTAGCGCACACTATCCTGAGAATAATAATGTAAGAGCTAAGATTAGGCAGCAATTACAATATCTCCGGGATATAGATTTGGTGGAGCATATATCAACAAATAATTGGCGAAAGCTTTAGATTACCTCCCCCTCCGCTATTCCCCCTCAGCCCCTTCCCAATCCCGCCCTCACCCGCTATAATATAGAAAATACGTTCTAGTATCCCTCGCCGTGGGACATCTGCCCGGCGTGAAGCAGCATTCGCGTGCCGCTTCCGTCGGCTTTTTTGTTTCCCCCTCCAAGGAACCGCGATGCCTTTCTCTCCCTCCCTTGCGCCAACCAACCATCGTCTGTCCACAAGCAGCCCAACCACACCCGCTGCTACTGGGGTGAATCTGGATTTATCTGGATGCAGCCCAAATTCCTCACCACTAGCCCGCGGCCCGGCGTACTATAATTTGAGCCTATGAAACCGCAATCCAAACTCTTGATGTTTGCGCTGGGGGTCGGGCTGCTGCTTGCGGGCTGCGGGCCGAGCGCCGCGGATGTATCGGGCACGGCCCAGGCGCTGGGGGCGACGATGATCGCCGAAACCCAGACGGCGCAGCCGACCGAAACGCCGCTGCCGAGCGCCACGGCGACAGCCGAACCGACAAAGACGCCCACACCGGCGGCGACCCACACCGCCACGCTGACAGCCACCGAGACGCCCGCGCTTGCCACCGAAAGCCCGACGGCCTGGATCAATCCGAGCCGCAGCTCGCGACTGCGCTTTGAGAACAACACCGGGGAGGAAATCTTCATCGTGCTGGATGGGCCCGTGTATGCGGAATACACTTTTACGGCCAGCTGGAATCTAGAGACCCAATGGGGCTCCTACCGCTATTTGGTGTGGACCGGTGGGCTGGGGCCACGCGTGGGCAACTTTACTGTCACGAATCCGGATAAGCACACGCTGGTAATCAACGACGACAAGATCATTTTCCTGATCCCGTGATAGCCGAGAATTGGGGCCTGCTGGGGCACACCTGGGCGGTGGAGCTGCTCAAGGGGCAGATCACTGGCGACGGGCTGCGGCACGCGTACCTGTTCACGGGGCCGAATGGCGTGGGGCGGCGCACGCTGGCGCTGCGGCTGGCGCAAGCGGTCAATTGTGAGAATCCGCCGAGCGCCGCCGAATTTTGCGGGGAGTGCCGGGCCTGCCGAGGCTTTGCCCAAATGGGGCATCCCGATTTGCACCTGGTGCAGGTGGAAGAGGGCGACCGGGATATCAAGGTGGAGGCGGTGCGCGAGCTGAGCCGCATGCTGGCGCTGACGCCCTACGAAAGCCCCTATCAAATTGCCTTGTTATTGAACTTTGAACAAGCCAGCGTGCATGCGGCCAATGCGTTGCTGAAGACGCTGGAGGAACCTGCGGGACGGGTACTGCTGCTCTTGACGGCGGAGAGCGCCGAGGCGCTGCCCGAAACAATCGCCTCGCGCTGCGAGGAAATCCGCTTGCGGCCCGTGCCCGTGGAGGCGCTGGCGAAGGGGCTGGCCGAGGGTTGGGGCATTCCGGCAGAGCGGGCGCGACTGCTGGCCAGCCTGAGCGGGGGGCGGCCGGGCTACGCGCTGCAATTGCAGCAAGAGCCGGAGGCGCTGGCGCAGCGCACTGAGTGGTTGGATGAGGTGACCGGGCTGCTAAGCCAGGGACGGGTGGCGCGCTTTGCCTACGCCGAGGCGCTGAGCAAGGACCGCGATCAACTGCGCGAGGCGCTGTTGGTGTGGCTCTCGTTGTGGCGCGATGTGCTGCTGACGGTGGGGCAGGCAGAGGGGGCGCTGGCCAACGTGGATCGGGCGGCGGAGGTGGCCGCGCTGGCCGGGCAACTGGATCTGGGGCGGGCGTGGCAGGTGGTGGCGGCGATTGAGGGCACGCTGGAGCTGCTGGGGACGAACGTGAACGCGCGGCTGGCCACTGAGGCCTTGCTGCTGAAAATGCCCCAAATTACAGCCTAAATCAGAATAATTGACCACCCTTCCTATGCTATACTGAATTTTGAACAAGCCGCTGACGAAGTGGCTTGTTGCTTTATTCTCCGCCCTTAGGTCGCGAGTGCCCATTGACTGAAAAAACAAAAATCGACACATTACAGGATAGTGGTGATCGCCGCGATCCCCTGGAATTGCTGTATCACATCAGCCGGGAACTGGCCTTGGCGCTGGACTTGCGCACAGTGCTCGAGCGGGTTCTGAGGCTTTCGTTGGAAAATGTGGGCGGGAACAACGGGTCGATCATTGTGGTGGACGGCAATGGAAAGCCGGTTGATTCGGTCATTGTGTTGAAGGATAAAGTGATCGAGGAGACCACGCAGCAATTGCAGTTCACGCTGGACCAAGGCTTGGCGGGCTGGGTGGCGAGCAACCTGCAGGCGGCGCTGGTGCGGGATACGAGCCAGGACAAGCGCTGGCAAATGGCGCCCAACGGCCAGGCCACGCAGGATAAGCCCAAATCGGTGGTCAGCGCGCCGCTGCTGGTACGCGATGAGCTGGTGGGCGTGATGACGCTGACGCACCCAGAGCCCAACCACCTGGACGAAACCCATTTGGAATTGATTCAGACGGTGGCGGGGCAGGCGGCCATCGCGGTGCTGAATGCGCGGCTGTATGGCGAGAGCCAGCGGCAGGCTGGAGCGATGGCGGCGATTGCGGCCAGCGCGGCGGTGATCGGGGCCAGCCTGGATATTCAAAAGGTGCTGGATACGATTTTGGAGCAGACCACCACGGCGCTGAACGTGGAAGCGGTGTCGCTGGCGCTGGTGGATGACAGAAAGAAGAATATTGTCTTTCGGGCGGCGACTGGCTCGCAGAGCAAGAACATCCTGGGATTAAGCATTGCGATTGGGCAGGGAGTGGCTGGTTGGGTGGCTGAAAACGGTGAGAGCGTGATTGTTCCGGAGGCGCAGAAGGATAAGCGCTTTTACGCCAGCGTGGACCAGAATACGGGCTACCTGACGACGGCGATTGCCGCGGCGCCGATTCGTTCCAACGGCATGTTGATCGGAGTGCTTGAAGCGATTAACCCACAGGGAGGCAGCTTCGATGAGGCTGACCTGACGGTGATCGAAGGGATCGGCAATTTGGCCGGGACCGCCATCGAGCACGCCCAATTGTTTGAACAGGTGGAAGTGGCGCAGCGCCGTTACCGGGAACTGTTTGAAGATAGCGTGGACCCGATTCTCATTACGGATTGGGAAGGCCATATTAGCGAAACCAACCGGCAAGCTGAATTGTTAAGCGGTTTTGATGAAGACACGCTTAAGCAGATGAACATCCATACCCTGCACAAGCCGGATTGGAAGGTGCTGGGCAACGAGTTGGAAAATTTGAAATCGGGCGAGACAGTTTCCTACGAATCGAGCCTGATGGGGCGGGGCGGTAGCGAAATCTTTGTTGAGATTTATGCGCGCAGCATTGAGGTGGAAGGGCAAGAACTGGTGCAGTGGATTCTGCGGGATATCACCGAGCGCAAGAACCTGGATAACCTGCGTGAAGACCTGGCTTCCATGATTTACCATGACTTGCGTTCGCCGCTGGCCAACGTGGTTTCGGGGCTGGACGTGTTGGAGATGATGCTGCCGCTCGACGAGGACCCAACCATCCGCTCTGTGCTAGATATTGCGATGCGCTCTACGGAGCGGGTGCAGCGATTGGCGAGTTCACTGCTGGACACTTCGCGGATGGAGGCGGGGCAGAGCATTGGTAAACCGGAACCGGTTGCCGTGACGGACCTGGTGAAGGAAGCGATCCATGCGATTTTGCCATCGGCACAAGCCAAGGAAGTGAAGCTGGAGACGGCGGTGGTGAAGGGGTTGCCAAAGGCGCTGGTGGACGCGGAGATGATTAAACGGGTGCTGATCAATTTGACTGAGAATGCAGTGAAATATTCCAAGGAAGGCATGACGATCACAATCGGCGCCAAGCGGGATGACAATTGGCTTGAGATGTGGGTGCAGGACCAGGGACGGGGCATCCCCAAAGAGGAGCAGGAACGCATCTTCGAGAAATTTGCACGGGTGCAAGCAGGCGCTTCGGGCAATACCAAAGGGCTGGGGCTGGGACTTGCCTACTGCAAACTGGCCGTTGAGGGCCACGGCGGGCGCATCTGGGTCAAAAGCGAAAAAGACAAAGGATCGCGCTTTAGCTTTACTGTACCCGTTGCTTAGACCACCAATAATTTTGGAGTCATGAAAAAAATCAAGGGCGACATTTATATCGAGAGCAGCTACGCCGGCGTGACGGTAGGCGCGGTGGTGGCTGAGCGTGGGGCGGTGCTGATTGATGCGCCGCTGAAGCCTGAGGATGGGCGAGCGTGGGTGAATGCGCTGAAGAAAAAGGGGGCGAAGGGCAGGCGGGTGTTGGTGAGTTTGGACTCGCATCCCGACCGCACATTGGGGGCGCAAACGCTGAACAGCGAAGTAGTGACTCATGAAGAGAGCGCACGGCAGTATCGAAGGCGGGCCGCCGTTTTCAAATCACTGCGTCAGGAGAGCGGCGCGGAGTGGGAGGGGCTATCCGGGCTGAACGGCCTGCGCTGGGTGACACCGCGGGTGGTATTTACAGGGACGACGCAAATCCATATTGCCGAGCAAGAGGAATTGCGGGTTGAGGCACACGGCGGACCAAGCCCGGGGGCGAGTTGGGTGGTGCTGTCAAAGGCGAAGGTGGTGTTTGTTGGCGATTTGGTGGCCTACCAGCAACCACCCTTCCTGGCGCTGGCGGATATTGAGGCCTGGGTAGAGAGCCTTGACGCGCTGCTTTCGAAAGAATTCAAAGGCTACGCAATTGTGACCGGGCGGGGCGGCGAGGTCAGGACAGCCACGGTGCGGGCGCAACGCGCTTTCCTGAAAGATGTCGAGGCCAGGCTGGCGCGAATGGGCAAGCGTAAGGCAGCGGCCAAAGAGGTGGAAAAGCTGGTTCCCAAACTGATGCAAAAATACCGCTACCCGGCCAAGCAAAAGGCCTTATATACGCAGCGACTTAAGCATGGTTTGCAGGCCTATTATGCGCGGCGCTACCAAGCAGGCACCAAGAGCAACGGGTAGCGCCCCTCTGATTTTCTGCTGGACCCCAATGGAATGCAAATGAGCGAGCTAGCCGAACGAGCCCAGGCGGTGCATGAGCGCCTGCTTGACTTTTACGGGTATCCGACATGGCGCAATCCCCTAGAGCCACTAGATGAACTGGTTTCCACCATCCTTTCACAGAATACGAACGATATAAATCGGGACGTGGCCTTTAATGCGTTGAAGGCGGCTTTTCCTAGCTGGGAGGCGATGCGGGATGCGGACGAGGAAGCGGTGGTGGAGGCGATCCGACCGGCGGGGTTGGCCAACCAGAAGGGGCCGCGTATCCAGGCCGTGCTGCGCGATATCACGGCGCAACGGGGTGATCTATCGTTGGAATTTTTGAAGGATATGGATGCGGAAGCGGCCAGCGCATGGCTGCAAGGCTTCAATGGCGTGGGGCCGAAGACGGCGGCGATTGTGTTGCAATTTTCACTGGACAAGCCGGCCTTCGCGGTGGACACGCATGTTTACCGGGTGACGGGGCGGATTGGCTTGCGGCCCCCCAAAATGACGGCGGAAAAAGCGCACACCTTTCTTGAGGGTCTGCTGCCGCCGGAGACCTATTATGCGGCCCATCTGAATATCATCCGGCTGGGGCGGGAGATCTGCCAGGCGCGCACACCGAACTGCGCGGAGTGCCCGCTGCAGGATTTGTGTGATTATTACTCGGCGAATTACTAAAATTCACGAAGTCAAACTTCGATAAGCCTTCTTAATGTAAAATATGTAATGCCAATAAATCACGTCAGCGGGGGCATTGAACGTGGCAGTTAACACCCCTACGCTTTTCGCATTGAGAATGTCTGAGGAACCGGAGTTAGCCGAAGGGACGACTTCGCCCCTAACAATTGCTTGTGCGCCAATAGATGCAATAACCGAGACTAGGGATTTCGTTGTTAAATTTAACACAAAGCTTGCCTATTCAAAAAATGGTTTTGCCTTTGGCATTGCATCCGAGATAATTTGTGGGCATTTGGCGGAATTTTTTCAGTTGCCCAATCCGGAATTTGCGTTTATAGAAATTAGCAATGCATTCAAGGCTTCTATAGCAGCCAACACAAGAATTCCCGCCCACATCCTTGAGATAATAAATCAAAATGTGCATGCAAACAACTTTGGCAGTCAGATAATTGAACTTGATACAACGTCACCATTATCCATTCAAATCTACAATCCCGCTCAACTAGAAGCTGCTTCTAATGTTTTTGCTTTTGATGCCTTAATCTTCAATGCCGACCGAACACTACAGGCACCTAACATGTGGGCGATTGACGATGAATTTATCATGTATGATCATGAAAAGGCCTTCAACTTTTTGTTATCAAATCAGGACCAGATTGAGGAACGATTCGAGTTTCGAACCCCCACGGGGACATCTTTTATGCATGAGCATATCTTCTATCCGGTTCTACGCAAAAGAGACATTCCTTTTAATTTTTTTATAGGTGGAGTCAGACATTTAGTGCAACGAATGAAGGATAATTCGTTCGTATGCAAAACACAAAATACATGCGCCTAAGCACCAGCGAGCGCGAGGAAGTGAGCCGTTCGCTGGCAGTGGGAATGACCCAGAGGGAGATCGCCAGGCTTA
>QWJF01000013.1 GCA_009391835.1 Chloroflexota bacterium
CTGCTGTTGGCAGCGTGCACGCGCAGCAGCCTTTCCCAAGGGGAGGGCTACTTTATTGCACCCAGCGTGGACCCCAATTCCACGCCGTTAGTGCTGGAAACTGCTACCGCCTTGCCAGCGACCCCAACCCCACCCTGCGACAATCACATGGTTTTCCTGCAAGACCTGACGATACCGGATGGCACCGTGATGGCCGCACGAAATCGCTTCGAGAAAGTTTGGCAGGTGCGCAATGATGGCAGCTGCCCGTGGACACGGGGCTACACGCTGAAATTGGAAGATGGACCATCATTGGGGGTTCTGACCCGCTATCCGTTACCCGCGTCGTCGCAAGGCGACACTGTTGAGTTGGTGGTTGAATTCACTGCGCCGGACGAAGCAGGCGTTTATCGCAGTTCGTGGCGGGCGCACGATTTTGGGGGCGAGCCCTTTGGGGTGCTGATCTATCTGGAGATCGTAGTTCAATAATCTCAGATCAAGAATGCAGTGGAGGAATTTTGAGAGAGCCCGTTAATCCAACAGCAATCCAATTTCAGGAAGAGATCAATGCGCGAGGCATTGACACGCGCGTGTTCGAATTTGACGAGACCACACGCACGGCCCAAGACGCGGCGAACGCGATCGGCTGTGAAGTAGGGCAAATCGTGAAATCATTGGTGTTTCAGGGCGCTAACAGCGGAAAGGCGATCCTTATTTTGATAAGTGGGGCCAACCGTGTGGATGTGGAGCAATTGGGCGCGGAGATCGGGGAGGCTCTCAAGAAGGCGGATGCGGATTTCGTGCGCGCGGCAACAGGCTACGCGATTGGAGGCGTACCGCCTTTTGGGCATGCTTCCACCAGTCGGCCAATTGTGGACGAGGATTTGCTGAAATTCGATATTCTCTGGGCCGCGGCGGGCACGCCCAACGCGGTGTTCTCGGTGACGACAAATGAACTGTTGCGGGCTTGTGGGGGTAGTGTGAAAAAGATTACATAGGAGCATCAATGAACGCGGCAATGGAAAAACAGTTTGCCCTGCTCAAGCTATATCAGCCGATGCGGGCCGAAGTGATGGATGCGTTGAAGGACAGGGACCTTGGCTTCAAGCCCGAGAATAGCCCGAGCGTGGCGGACTTGTGTGTGCAAATCGGCGAGTGGCAGCAATCCTATATTGATGGTTTCAAAACGTTTTCACAAGATTTTGACTATCGCAACAATTACCCCGAGTTGAGGACGAGCGTTGAAAAGCTAAAGTCCTGGTACGCTGAATTGGATGCGGAATTGGAGGCCACACTTGAGGGACTTTCCGATGAAGATGTTGAGAACAAAGTTATCGATCGGGGCGGGTGGAGCGCCTCACCCGAATGGAGCTTGCGCATTTTTCAGGAATGCCTGATTATTTTCTACAGCAAGATGTGGGTTTACTTCAATTTGATGGGTCGGGAACAGCCCGAAGGCCTTAGGAAGTGGATTAGCTGAGCTTGCAATAAAAACAAAAAGGCGACCCGCGGGTCGCCTTTTTTAGCTTGAGTCTCAGGTGCCTTCTTCCCAGGAGTTGAGGTATTTCTCCTGCTCGGCGGTCAGGGTATCGACATGGATATCCATGCTCTCGAGCTTGAGGCGGGCAATTTCACGATCAATCTCTTCGGGAACCGAGTAGACCCGGTTATCGAGCGTATCGGCGTTCTTGACCATGAATTCGGCACTGAGGGCCTGGTTGGCGAAGGACATGTCCATCACACTGGCAGGATGGCCCTCAGCGGCAGCCAGGTTAATCAGGCGACCCTCGCCTAGGATATGCAACTGGCGGCCATCAGGTAGATCATACTGATCCACAAAGGGCCGCACCAGACGCTTTTCTTGGGCCATTTCTTCCAGCGCGGGGATGTTGATCTCTACATTGAAGTGACCAGAATTGGCAATAATCGCGCCATCTTTCATGTTTTCAAAGTGGTGTTTATCAAGAACATTGATGTCGCCAGTAACGGTGACGAAGATATCGCCAACCTTCACTGCGTCTTCCATCTTCATCACGCGGAAACCGTTCATTACAGCTTCCAGCGCGGCGAGCGGATCCACTTCAGTGACGATGACGCTGGCACCCATGCCGCGCGCTCGATCCGCTAGTCCGCGACCACACCAACCATAGCCAGCCACTACGAAGTTCTTGCCCGCCAGCAGGATGTTGGTGGCGCGCACAATGCCATCTATTGTGGATTGGCCCGTACCATAGCGGTTGTCGAAGAAGTGTTTGGTCATCGCATCGTTCACTGCGACCACGGGAAATTCAAGGGCGCCATCGGCGGCCATTGCTTTGAGGCGGATGACGCCAGTGGTGGTTTCTTCCGTGCCGCCAACAATTTCTTCAAGCAAATCGCGGCGATTTTTGTGGATGGTGCCGACCAAGTCTGCGCCGTCGTCCATGGTCATGTGTGGCTTGTGATCGAGAGCGGCATTGAGATGCTTGTAATAGGTAACGTTGTCTTCGCCCTTGATGGCAAAGACGGGGATCTCATCGTGGGCCACAAGGGAGGCAGCCACGTCGTCCTGGGTTGAGAGCGGATTCGAAGCAGTTAGAACTACGTCGGCGCCGCCAGCCGCAAGAGTGCGCATCAGGTTGGCAGTCTCAGATGTAACATGAAGGCAGGCAGCAACACGTATACCTTTGAGCGGTCGCTCCTTTTTAAATCGCTCTTTGATTGACCACAGTACGGGCATTTCGCGATTGGCCCATTCGATGCGGCGACGGCCACCTTCGGCTTGTTTGGGATCTTTGATATCAAAATTATCCATATGTTCTCCGTTTATTTCCTTACTTGTTATTTCCAGCAAGCAGCACATTTAGCTTGCCAGCGTCGTCAAAATGTTCTCGGTAACGAGCAACAAACTCGCTCGGGGTAAATTCGTGGCCCTGGGGGCCTTCATTTTCAAGGCAATAGGTAGCCGCCAAAGAGCCAAGGCGAGCGCAGGTGGCCCAATCCATGCCCAGGCGATAGCCGGTTAGGAAGCCGCCGCGGAATGCATCTCCGCCGCCGGTGGGATCCACAATGTTGCCGGTGGGGACGGCAACCACCTCCTCGCGGCCCTCGCGGTGGTGGACAACGGCGCCTTGAGGGCCGAGGGTCACTACCATAAAGTCAAGATGGCTCATGATTTCTTCGCGGCTGAAACCTGTTTTGTCTTTGACAAGTTCAAACTCGTATTCATTGGCAAACATGGCCAAGGCACCATCCAAGCCTGCGCGCAGGATATCTCCATCTGCGCGGACGATCTGCTGGCTCGGATCGTAGATATAGCTGAGACCTAGCTGCTTGCACTCGGCAACATATTTCTCCATAGCCGCGGGGTCGTTGGGCGAGATGACCACCAGATCAGGATGGCTTCCGTTTAGATCGTGAAGAGAGAGCTGGCTGGCATCTTCCATGGCTCCGGGATAAAAGCTAGCGACCTGGGCATTGGATTGATCGGTGGTGGCAAAGAAGGAGGCGGTAAATTTCTCTTCGATAACCTTAATTGATGAGATGTCTACCCCTTTGGACGCCAACCAATCACCATATTCAGCAAAATCACGACCCACTGTGGCCATCACGCGCGGATGGTCACCAAGCAAAGCAAGCGTATAGGCGATATTAGGGGCGATGCCCCCGCGCCGACGCACAAGGGTTTCAACCAAAAATGATAAGCTGATTTTTTCTAGGTGCTCAGGGAGAAGATGTTCCCGGAAAAGTCCGGGAAACGTCATCAAGTAATCGTAAGCGACAGAACCGGTGATCAAAATTTGCATGTGTTATCCGTGATTTCACGGCGATCGCACCACACAGTAAAAGACGCCCTGCGGGAGAGCGTCCTTGACCAGTGAAGCGTCCAAAGTGTAGCACGCAAGGGGAGAGTTGTCAAAGATTGCGGATGAAAGCCGCATGCTATAATCGCCGCCTGGTGACCTGTTTTGACCTTTAATCTCGGCTCGATAAACGAATTGATTACTCTGCTCGGCGCATGGGGAGCCGCTTTTTTAACTGCGCTGTGGCTCAGCCTGATCTATTGGACCTATCGAGACGCCAAGGAAAGGATGAGCGACCCCGTGCTGCGGTTTTTGTCCGTGCTGATGACGGTGGCATTCTTTATTCCGGGTGTACTCATTTACTTGATTTTAAGACCACGATACACGCTTGATGAAGAATACTTGCGGACTTTAGAGGAAGAAGCCCTGTTGCGGAGCATTGAAGACAAGGCCAGAGAGCAAGATAAGTAAAAGTCCTTCTTGGTGTTCAAGTCAACGGATTCCCCTACTAGCAACTGACCTTCAAGCCTGAGCAATAAAAAACGGACGCCGGTAGCGTCCGTTTTGAGCTAGCGATTGAGGACTGACCAGCCTCCATAACGGGCAGTGCCACCCAACTGCTCTTCGATGCGCAGCAACTGATTATATTTGGCGGTACGGTCCGAGCGGGCAGGCGCGCCGGCTTTGATCTGACCCATATTGAGAGCCACTGACAAATCGGCGATGGTAGCGTCTTCGGTTTCACCGGAGCGATGGGATGTGACCACACCCCAACTTGCCTCTTGCGTGAGCCGGACCGCTTCAATTGTTTCGGTTAGCGTGCCAATCTGATTGACCTTGACCAACAACGCATTGCATGCCCGCTCTTTAATGGCGCGGCGCACGCGTGTTGGGTTGGTAACCAGCAGGTCATCGCCAACGAGTTGCACTTTGTCGCCGAGTTCAGCAGTGAGCAACTTCCACCCTTCCCAATCATCCTGGGTGAGACCATCTTCAATAGACACAATCGGGTATTGCTGCACCCAGGATTTCCAGAACTCAACCATTTCGGCACTTGAAAGGCGGCGGCCTTCACGGCGCAAGTGGTAATCGCCTGCTTGTTCATCATAAAACTCGGAGGCAGCGGGATCCAGGGCGATGCCAATTTGCTCGCCGGGCTTGTAACCGGCTTTTTCGATGGCGCGGAGAATGATTTCCACGGCTTCGGAGTTGGTGGAGATGGCAGGCGCGTAGCCACCCTCATCGCCAATCAAGGTGGCGAAGCCTTTTTCCTTAAGCACAGCCTTCAGGGCATGGTAAATCTCAACCCCCCAGCGAAGTCCCTCAGAGAAAGACGGAGCCGCTAGGGGCATGACCATGAATTCCTGAACATCGGTGGATTGCCAGCCGGTGTGCGCGCCGCCGTTGAGGATATTTAACATGGGGACGGGCAGGAGATTGGACTCCTCATCGCCAATATGTTGATAGAGGGGGATGCCGAGCGAAATGGCGGCGGCTTTGGCCACGGCCAGGCTCACGCCTAACATTGCATTGGCGCCCATTTTGGCTTTGTTGGGCGTGCCATCCAACTCCAGGAGCGCTTGATCGATGGCAGTCTGATCCGATGCGTCACGCGCATTCAGGGCTTTGGCGATAGAGCCATTCACGTTGGCCACCGCCTTGGAGACGCCTTTGCCGCCAAAACGCGGGGGGTCCCCGTCGCGCAATTCAAGGGCCTCATGCACGCCAGTTGAAGCCCCTGAGGGCACAGCAGCGCGCCCGAGGCTGCCATCCGCCAGGAGGACATCCACTTCAACCGTGGGGTTGCCGCGCGAATCAAGAATTTGACGGCCGATTATGTTTTGAATCACTGTATGGTTCATACTAAACTTTTTCCGAGATCTCCTGATCAAAAACAATGGCTTCCTGTTTTATTTCGGCCTTCTCGCAGGCTGCTCGTACGAAGGCAAGAAAGAGCGGATGGGGACGCGTAGGTCGGGAGAGAAATTCAGGATGAAACTGGGTAGCGAGCATGAAAGGATGGTCGCGCAGCTCAGCGATTTCAACCAAGCGGCCATCAGGGGACATACCCGAAAGTTGCACGCCCTTTTCTTCAAATTCTGTGCGGTAGGCATTGTTAAATTCAAAGCGGTGGCGGTGTCGTTCATCAACGACAAGTTTGTCATAGGCTTCGGCTGCACGCGTGCCGGACTGGAGTTCACAGGGGTAGACACCAAGGCGCATGGTGGCGCCCATATCGGCGATTTCGCGTTGATCGGGCATTAAATCAATTACCGGATGGGGCGAAGCAGGATCAAATTCAGTGGAATTGGCATCCGAATAGCCAAGCACGTTGCGGGCGAATTCCACGACCATGAGCTGCATGCCAAGGCAAAGGCCCAGATAGGGAACCAACTCTTCACGCGCATATTTGGCAGCCAGTACTTTGCCCTCAATGCCGCGACTACCGAACCCTCCGGGCACCAACACGCCATCGGCAGCCTTGACTTCGTCCCAGCCAATGCCCTTTTCGAGATCCACGGAGTGAACCCAATCAATGTGCACTTCAACTCCAAGCGCCAGGCCGGCGTGATTGAGCGCCTCCCGGACGCTGAAATAAGCGTCGTGGAGTTCAACGTACTTGCCAACCAAAGCGATATTCAGTTTGGGTTTCTCACGGCGAGATTCGGCCACAAGATGTTCCCAAACTTCCCATTGCGGCTGGCGTGAGGCCTTGAGGCTGAGTTTGTCCATCAAATAGTCACCCACACCCAGTTCTTCGAGGCGCAGGGGGACGTCGTACATGACATCGGCTGTGTGCATGGGAAGCACGGCTTTCTGCTCGACATCGCAGAACTGGGCAATTTTGGCGGTGAGTTCCTGCTCAATGGGGAGATCGGCCCGGGCGATGATCACGTCGGGGGAGATACCGATGGAGCGTAGCTCGCGCACTGAGTGTTGGGTGGGCTTAGTTTTCAATTCACCGGTGGCGGCGATATGCGGCAACCAGGTCACATGCACGTAGCAGCAGTTCTCGCGGCCCACATCGCCGCGCATTTGGCGGAGGGCCTCGAGGAAGGGCAATGATTCGATATCGCCAACCGTGCCGCCAACCTCAACGATCACAACGTCGGCGTTTGTGGTTTTAGATACCTGGGCGATGCGGTGCTTGATCTCGTTGGTGATATGGGGAATCACCTGGATAGTGCCGCCCAGGTAATCGCCGCGACGTTCTTTAGCGATCACATCCGCATAGACCTGACCGGTAGTTACGTTGCAGACCTTGGTCAGGTTGATATCCACAAAGCGCTCATAATGGCCAAGGTCTAAATCAGTTTCACTACCATCATCCAGGACGTAGACTTCGCCATGTTGGTAGGGGCTCATCGTGCCGGGATCGACGTTGATGTAGGGATCGAGCTTCTGGATGGCGACATTGAGGCCGCGCTCCTTAAGCAGACGGCCCAGGGCAGCAGAGGTGACGCCCTTACCTACTGAGCTTACGACACCGCCCGTGATAAACACATACTTAACGTCCATTTTGCGTGCCTCCTGCTACAAGGATGGCTATTAAAGAAAGCGGGGAGGGGCATTTGTAGGGACCCCTCCCCGAATTTTCAAAGGCGATTAATTGGTGTGCCCGATGATTACGATACATAATCCTTCAAGTCAATGGCCGCACGCCGCATCTCGAGAAAGATAAGGCCCAAGCGACCCTCATTGCGAGATAGGGCGGTGAGTACGGCGTCCTGTCCCACAGCTGTGAGGAGGACAAAGCCTTCCTCACCTCGAATATACACCTCATCTAGCGTGCCACGGTTAAGTTCGGTAGCGATTCGCTCGCCGAGACTCAGCATGGCGGCGGACATGGCTGAGACGCGATCCTCTTCAACATCCGAGGGCAAGGCGGAAGCGAGCGTGAGGCCATCGACAGTGACCAGGGCCGATGCGATGATATCCGGCGCCGTAACCTGCATCTGGCGCAAGCGATCTACCATAAGATTGGCCCGCGAATCGTTCACAAACGTCCAGCCTGTTTCATTTCTGAGTGAGTTTACCACAGGGAGATTTCGGGTGATAGCGTGGTTGAACCCCCACCCAGAAAGCGGCGGGATGTTAAAATATCCTGTTGGCGTAATGCTTCTAGCGCTAACAAATTCAACCTCCCCATCCCAGTGAGGGGCGGGATCGGTGTTTAAGCTATGTTCAAACGGTTAAGGAAAAAAGACGATGGCCCAGCGCCCTTTCTGATCATTGGATTAGGCAATCCGGGGCCAGATTTCAAGGAAAACCGGCACAATGTGGGTTTCATGGTGTTGGATCAGCTAGCCGACCAGCTCGGGGAGCGATTCGGGCGCGTACAGGCTGAGTCGTTGGTTGCCTCGGCACGACATTCCGGCGAACGTCTTGTGCTGGCCAAGCCGCGCACATTTATGAACCCATCCGGACGCGCAGTGAGTGCACTTGCAAGGTTTTACAAAGTGATGCCAGAACACATATTGGTAATCTACGACGATGCGGATCTGCCGTTTGAGAGCCTTCGAATGCGACCTGGTGGGGGTGCGGCGGGGCAAAAAGGCATGCGCTCAATTATTCAGAGCCTCGGAACGCAGGATTTTCCCAGGTTGCGGGTAGGGATCGGACGGCCGCCCGGCAGGATGCGAACTCCCGATTATGTGTTGCAAGATTTCTCCAAGCAGCAGCGTGAGGTGTTGCCCTTTGTTTTGCGGCGGGCGGCGGACGCAGCGTTGACTTTTGTGAGCGAGGGGATTGACGCAGCGATGAACGAGTACAACGGGGCCGAGGGGTGAGAACCCCGCTAGACCGGATCCGAGCGCTTCCCGCCTTCACTGCGTTGGCAGAGAGGCTGGAAGGGGGAGCCATGCACGACGAGGCACTAGGGCTAATGCGTTCGGCGCGACTGCCTCTGCTGGCTGCCCTGCAATTAAGCCTGGAGCGACCGATACTTCTATTGAGCCACCGCCGCGATCGTGCGCTGACCCAGTTCGATGAATTGGATTTGTGGCTGCCTGAGGCTGAGAACCTGTACTTTCCCGAATCTAGTGCTTTGTTCTACGAGAATGCTCCCTGGAGCGAGACGACGCGGCGGGAGCGGCTGAGCGTATTGGCTCGGCTGGTTAGTCGACAAGGTATTTCTGAGGCTCCGGTTATCACAACATCTACGCGGGCGCTTATGGCGCGCACTCTACCCAAAGAGGAATTTTTGCAGGCCAGCTTCAGCTTAAAGCGGGGCGAACGCGTTGAGCCGGTAGAAATGGCGAAGGCTCTCGTGCGGCACGGATATGAAGCCGCTCACACGGTGACTGCGGCCGGGCAATTCGCCCGACGGGGTGGGATTCTTGATCTGTGGCCGATGCAATCGGAGCACCCGGGGCGGCTGGAGTTCTTTGGGGACGAAGTAGAGAGCCTGCGCTTTTTTGACCCTGCTAGCCAACGCACGATCAAGGAAACGGATCAGCTCCTCGTGCCGCCAGCACGCGAATATCTAGGTGATCAGGATCCAACATTGGATGACGAGCTTTCACTGAGCGAATTTGATATCCCACGACTGCATAAAATCACAAACAGTTTACTGGACTATTTGCCATCCAATGCAATGGTGGTGATTGACGACAAACAGGCGATGCTGGAGAGCATCAGTGAGTTTGAAGCGCAAGCCGTGGAATTGCGCCGACAAGCGATTGAGACGGGTCAGCTGGATAAAGATTTCCCATTGCCCTATTTCACGTTGGCGGAAATCCATGAGGCGCTGGCTGAGCGGCAGGTCATTGAGTTGGGTCCGGCCGCATCGCTTGAGGACGCAGGGGAATTGGCGGGCGCGTTCCGGCTTGGCCCACGTTTTGGGGGGCAGCTAAAACCAATGCTTGACCACATCGACCGGATGCTCGCCCAAGGGGATACGGTTCAAATCATTTCGCGTCAAGCAGCCAGGTTGCAGGAATTATGGAATGAGCGTTATTTTGAACGAGTCGGCCCGGCACCAGATTTCAAGCAAGGTAGTTTAAGCGAAGGTTGGAGCCTGTCTAAATCGGGGCAAAGCCAATTGCATTTGCTGAGTGATGGAGAAATATTCGGGTGGGACCGGCCCGTGCCACGGCGGCGTCCACGTTTGGAGAGCGAAGCGCCAGAAAGCCCTTACGTGGATCTGCAAAACGGCGAATTGGTCGTGCATATTGATCACGGGATCGGGATTTTCCACGGGATGGTACAGCGCGAGATTGAGGGGGCGGAGCGCGAATTTCTGTTGGTGCAATACGCTGAAGAGGACCAACTGTATGTCCCAATTCACCAGGCCGACCGACTCACACGCTATGTGGGCTCGCGTGGCGAACGCCCGAATCTTAGCCGACTGGGTGGGGTTGAGTGGCACAGCGTAAAATCGCGCGTTCAGAAGGCGGTCGAAGCAATTGCCGAAGATTTGCTCGATTTATACGCTCGACGTGAAATGGCAAAGGGACATTCATTCGGGGAAGACACACCCTGGCAACACGAACTGGAAGCCAGCTTCCCGTACATCGAGACCGAGGATCAACTGCGCGTGATCGGCGAAGTGAAAGGCGATATGGAGAGCACGCGGCCGATGGACCGCCTGGTGTGTGGGGATGCGGGCTATGGGAAAACCGAGGTTGCGCTCCGGGCTTCTTTCAAAGCCGTGATGGATGGCAAGCAAGCGGCGCTGCTGGTTCCTACAACGGTCTTGGCTCAGCAGCACTATGAGACCTTTCGGAGCCGACTGGCGGCGTTCCCGGTAAGCGTGGAAATGCTCTCGCGCTTCCGCACGGCTAAAGAACAAAGCGAAATTCTCGCGCGGCTGGCAAGCGGGGACGTGGACATCGTGATTGGGACGCACCGGCTGGTGCAGCCCGATGTGCAATTCAAAGACCTTGGCCTCGTCATCATTGATGAAGAACAACGTTTTGGGGTGACCCACAAAGAGCACCTCAAAAAATTGCGCACCGAAGTGGATGTGTTGACCATGACAGCGACGCCAATCCCGCGAACGCTCTACATGGCGCTCACGGGCGTGCGCGATATTTCCACGATCAACACACCGCCGGAAGAACGCCTGCCAGTGGTGACGCACGTGGGGCCGTATTCGCCCGAGTTGGTACGGCGGGCTGCGCTGCGCGAGCTTGATCGAGGCGGGCAGCTTTTCTTTGTGCATAACCGTGTGCAAACCATTGGAGCGATGGAACAGCGTATCCGCTCTTTGGTGCCTGAAGCACGCGTGCGGGTGGCCCACGGGCAGATGGCAGAAAAAGAGCTGGCGGAACGGATGAGGGAATTTACAGCGGGCGAGATTGACATTCTGCTTACCACGACAATTATTGAATCCGGACTGGACATCCCAAACGCAAACACCCTGATCGTGGACCGGGCGGACGCCTTTGGTCTTTCGCAACTCTATCAACTGCGGGGCCGTGTAGGCCGCGGGGCGCAGCGCGCGTATGCCTATTTCTTCAGGCACGGGCAGCGCCAACCCACCGAGGAGGGTCGGGCTCGGATGGAGACGATCGCCGAAAACACACAGCTCAGGGCAGGATTCTCGGTGGCGATGCGCGACCTGGAGATTCGGGGAGCGGGCGATTTGCTGGGGACCCGCCAGCACGGACTGATCGCGGCGGTGGGTTTCCACCTTTACACGCGGCTGTTAACCAAGGCTGTGCAGCAGATTCGAAAACGGGGTGATTTTGGCGCAGATGGGGCAGCCACTCAACTCGTGCTCTACCATCCAATGATCAACGTTGATTTGCCGCTGGAGATCGGCATCCCGGCAGCCTATGTGCCGGATCAAGGCATGCGGCTCAAGCTCTATCGCCGTCTAGCGGACTTGCACGATTTGGATGAAATTGCTGCCCTGGAGGAAGAGTTTCGAGACCGCTTTGGCGAGCCGCCTGCTGAAACGCTAAACTTACTTTACCAACTGAAGATCAAGGTGCTGGCCGAACACGCTGGAGTCATATCGATCAGCGCGGAAAACAAACAACTGGCCCTTCGTTTTCCCAGGCTAGCGGAGGGCGCACCTGCGCGCCAGTTCCCGCCCTTGGGCGCCAATGTGCGGGCCAGCAAGCTCACCGTTTGGCTCTACGGGCTAGACGAAGAAGGATGGCAACCTGAATTAATTGAAGTATTGCAAACACTTGCCAACAAAAAGGCGGCGACGCTACCTGCCTGACCGCGGCCTGATTTTTTTGGGATTACTGAGCAATAGCGACAAACTCAATTTCGAGAACCACGTTTTCTTGAACACTGGCAACCTGGGGCACGTTGGGGATGGTGAGGCTGTAATCATTGCGCTGGATTGTCGTGCTAGCCAGGCCCGACAAACGAGCCTCCGATTCGAGGGTGGCGGTGACTTCAAAGGTGACCTGATTAGTGATGTCACGAATCGTGAGATCGCCAATGACCTGGAAGCTGAAGCTTTGGCCGAAGGCGACGCTGACCGGCAACCCAAGCAATTGAGTAGGGGTAAAGGTGATGAATTCGTAGAGGGCGGTATCCAGAATTTCGTTGCGGATGGCGCGGTTACGAGAACCCTGATCAGTTGTTAGATCACGTGCATTGACGGTGACCGCGCCAAGCTGCGTGGCGGCCGGATTATCCAGATCCACCAGAATTTGGGCGGCGACTAAGCTAGTAACACCAACCACCGTTGTAACCTGACCACGGAGCACTTCCTGAATAATGAAACGTGCCTGGCTTTCAGATTGCACTAATTCAAAGGTTTGGGGACCCGATGTGGGGGTGTTAGTTGCTTCAGCATCACTTATTGAGGACGTAGTGGTAGGGATTGGGGTTTCAGCAATAATCACCTCCACGGGGATCGCGGTAATTTCTCCACTAGGCGCGGCAGTTGGGCGCAGAATGTAGACCAGTGCGCCAATAGCGAGGAGCAAGGCTCCTCCCGCCAGGCTGGCCAGAATAATGACGACACGTCGTTGCATTGAAAGCTCCTATGAGGAAATGGTATTGCAGCAATATAACAAGCGGGGATTAGGTCAGCATAAGAAGAAGGACGGGCATGGCTGAACCAGTTTGCTCCTTTACATTTGCGATAGCCTTGTGTACAATCCATCAGTGTGTGAAACTGGTAACAATTAGACCGAGAGCAAACCATGAGCGAAACCACCCCCACCCCAAAACTCAAGAAAAAAGACAAGATCACCGGAAAAGTTATCAAGACTTCGTTGGCCGGGGCGGTTATTGATATTGGCCTTGAGAAACCAGCCGTAATACCTATCTCTCAACTGCGCAAGGAACCCGTCCGGCGAGTGGAAGACGTGCTAAAAGAGGGCGACGAGGTAGAAGCTTGGGTGCGTCGGTCAGGTGAAGCTGGAGAGAGAATCGAGTTAACGCTGATCGAGCCGCTGGCACTCGAATGGCGCGATATCAAAAAGGGCCAAACGCTCAGTGGCAAAATCTCCAAACTGGAAAAATTCGGCGCATTTGTTGATCTTGGGGCCGAAAGACCGGGCTTGATACACATCAGCGAGATGTCGCATGACTACATTCGGACCCCTGAAGACGCGGTCAAGGTGGGTGAAGAGGTTGAAGTGCAGGTGCTAGGCGTGGACCGCAAAAAAAGACAGATCAAGCTGAGCATGAAAGCTTTACAACCCCAAGCCAAAGAGGTGATGGCAGAAGAAGCGGCGAAGCAAGAACCTGCGCCCACAGCGATGGAAGTGGCGATCCGCAAGGCGATGGACAATGAAGGGGAGGCAGCTCCGATGGCCACCAAACAAGCGAAAGGGAAGAAATCTTCCCAAGATATGGAAGCACTCCTGACCAGGACATTGGAAAACCGAGCCAAATAAACCAACTCCCGCTCTTGCGGGAGTTTTTGATTAATAAGTTGCGGGCAATTTTGTGCCCATGAAGGTCAATGTAAGGCGGCTCACGCAGTAGCGAGGAAATTCTATGCTGCCGCAAACTTCCAGCAATGAATGCACCACAAGTTGGTTAACCGCTCGGCGAAGGGGGGGCTCTTCAAGGCCGGAAAACTTTCGAAGCCGATCGTAGGAGATTTCGTTAGCCGCCTCGTTTGGCAGCCGAGCAAGGAGTTGCTGCGATTCGGGCGAAAGCAGACGCCAAACCGGTTGATAGATATTTCGATACAAGGTTTCTATCTTAGGATCCGAACCTTCAGCAAACGCCTCCGAGACTATGCGCAAGGGCAAAATCCTCAGCATCTCAGCCACCAATTTGAGGGCACGGGGATTTCCGCCAGTGAGCGCAACTATTTCCAGAACCTGAGAATCTAAGAGCGCGATTTCCTCGTGGGCAACTCCTCCGAATATGTGGTGCTGAAGAAACTCGGCGGCTTCGGCATTGTTCAATTCGGGGAGGGGGAAATGCAAAAGGTTGGAAGAATTGTCGAAGCGTGCACGCCCGATGAGTAAGAATTTGCTCGGGTTGGCCCAGCGATGAACGTAACGCAGCAGAACGTCGGATTGCCTTGAATTGAGCCCATCAATTACTATAAGACGCGGCTCTATTTTCAATGACTCAGCGAGTGAGCGGGACATCTTGTCCGCGGCTGCATTTTCCGTGTAATGATTTTGAAAGAGCATGTCTGCAATCTGGTTTGATAGCGTGCCGGTAAACGCACGCGTTTTTGCTCCCATTTCTTCCTCCATGTTTACCCATTCAAAGGCGGAGAAACCACGGGATTCTGCCAACTGCTGCACCGCAAGCTGGGCAAGCGCCGTCTTACCAATGCCGCCCAATCCCGTCAACGCAATAATATAAGGTGGTTCACGGCGCCTCAAGCAAGCAATTAATTGCTCAAGGAGCGAATCCCTAGCAAGCCATTGAAAATCTGGCGAGAGAGACAAGTTGATTCTCACCTGCCATGCAAGTTGATTGCGCGCGGAAAATTCCCGCACCTCAATGATCTGAGCCAACAATTCAATGGCCTCGCGTTGACGGCGGTTGATCTGATCCTGGCTCAAGTTGAGACGGTGGGCCAGAAAGAGAATCGTTTGTCCCTCAATAAAGCGGGCACTCAACAGAGAAGCCAGCCGCGGCCGGCTTTTTTCGAGTTCGGCGATGCAATTTTCAAGAAATTGGTTGAATTTACGTCGCTTTTCAAGCGGATCCAGCCACGGGGAGATCAGACTCGACTGGCGGAAGATTAAGAAATAGTCTAACGCTTCAATGCTTTTTAATGACAGACTGCTCCAAGTGCGTAATAAGGTGTGTAAGGATTTGCGCAATTGTTTTGAATCAGATTCAGATAAAGCCTTCACACCCACCTCGGTTGCAACGGACACTCATTGTAATTGACATGTTCGTCGGGTCCCCAGACTTTGGTAAAATCAGGATGAGATGAGGACACCTCATCCGATCACAACATCTGTTGGAGGAACAATATGCCTGGTGGACCGGAACTGATAATAATTCTTGTTATTGTCGTTATCTTGTTTGGCGTTGGTCGTTTGGGCAAGATTGGGGGCGAACTGGGCAGCGGCATCCGGGCCTTTCGAAAAGGGCTCTCTGGGGACGACGAAGACGATAAGGATAAAGACGAAGAGAAAACTAGCGAATAGTTCTGAATAAAAGCGAGTAATTGCTTTTTCGGGCGACTTCGAGTACAGTAAATTGAATTCTTATGGCGACTACGCCAATTGCCAACCCAACTATTTAGGAGGAAGAATAATGCGGAAGTTCAAGCAAATGGGCTTTGCCCTGATTGTGGGCGCTTTGTTGCTGGCAGCTTGCGGCGGCGGCTCACAGGTCGTGAGCGCTGGCGGGTGCCTTGGCACCGCCGAAGACGCTATCGTAGATCTGGAATGCCGTGAGATCACGATCGCGATTGAAAACGCTTACCTGCCGTTCAACTATGTAGACGCTGAAACCGGCGAGCCCGGTGGATGGGACTACGATGCCTGGGAAGCAATATGCGAGCGCCTGCACTGCACGCCCGTATTCGTTGAGGCAGCCTGGGAGGGTATGATCCAGGCTGTGGCCGATGGACAGTTCGATGCGGCTGCAGATGGCATCACGATCACGGCCGACCGCGATGAAATCGTTGATTTCTCGATCGGTTATGTGAACATCGACCAGCGGCTGCTGGTTCGCGCCGATGAGGATCGCATCTCCGAAATCGAAGACATTGTCAACGATGAGAGCCTGGTTCTTGGCACACAGACTGGAACGACTAACTACGAAACTGCTGCCCAGTTCCTGCCCGAGGATCGCATTCAAGCCTTCGAGCAGTTCCCGTTTGCTGTGCAGGCGTTGATTGGCGGCGATGTTGACGCCGTAATCATCGACGAGACAGCCGGCCAGGGTTACCTGGGTGAAAATGCCGACCTGTTGAAACTGGTAGGGCGCTCGCTTTCGGGTGATCAGCTTGGCTTCATCTTTGGTGAAGGCAGCGACCTGGTTGACCCGGTAAATCAAGCTATCCAAGCGATGATGGCGGATGGCACGTTGGCGGCACTCAACACCATTTACTTTGGCGCTGATTTCGCGGTGACGTACGACGACATCGGACCGGGTGCTTACGGCGAGTAATCTCGTAACACGCCAATAAACTAGTGTTAATAGCGGTGTGCAGAATCTGAGATTCTGCACACCGCTTGTTAACTCCCATAACTGGAGGTATTTTTTGAGTGACCGCGGCGGCCCATTGCAAGAGTCCGCCTCATTTGGGCCAATAGTATCCTCAAGACGAGATCGGCTTTCCCTTGCGGTGGCCCAGGCTCCCCTATGGCTAATTGCCATTTTTCTTCTAGCTATTTGGGCGGGATACTTTATTCTCACTCGCCAAAATTTTCGTCAAGCTTTTGAATTCATCCTTATTGGCCTTTCAGCGACCATCAGCACCACACTTTGGTCTTACAGTATGGCATTGATTTTAGGCCTAATTGCGGGTCTGGGGCGCATCTCACGCAATGTGATTATTAAAAATCTGGCTACACTATACGTAGAGATTATCCGCGGAATACCAATCCTGGTGCTGATCTTCTATATCGCACTTGTTGCTGTGCCCAGCGTGGTGGATAGTCTCCAGGCACTGGGTTTTTGGTTAATCAGCCGGGACATTTCTTTCCTTGGCGAGCCACTTTCTCTACTTAGCAATCAAGCCATTTCAATGAACACGCGGGCAGTCATCGCGCTTTCCGTTACCTATGGGGCCTTTCTGGCTGAGATTTTTCGGGCCGGAATTCAATCGATTGGGCGCGGCCAAATGGAGGCGGCCCGGTCGTTGGGGATGAGCTACGGAGAGGCAATGCGCTATATCATTCTTCCACAGGCGATCCGCAATGTTTTGCCTGCGCTGGGCAATGATTTCGTGGCGATGGTAAAAGATTCGTCGTTGGTGTCTGTGCTTGCTGTGCGGGATATCACCCAGGTTGCACGACTCTATGCCGGGCGAACCTTTCGTTTTCGGGAGGCTTACACCACTCTAGCCGTGCTCTATCTGACCATGACGCTGGTGCTCTCGCTTATCGTGAGAATGATAGAAAGGCGGTACGAGCGCAATGGCTAAACGAGACATAATTGTCGTCAAGGGTCTTCATAAGTATTTTGGCGCAATAGAGGCGTTGAGGGGTGTTGACCTAACCGTAGCGGCGGGAAAAGTAGTGGTGATCGTAGGGCCAAGCGGCTCCGGAAAATCTACGCTGTTGCGCTGCATTAACCATTTGGAAGTCGAAACCCAGGGCGAGGTATGGGTGGACGGACAAAAGCTTGGCCATGATCCCAAACAAATCAATGAAATCCGCACCGAAATCGGGATGGTTTTCCAACTTTTTAACCTGTTCCCACATTTGACTGCTCTCGAGAACATAACGCTGGCGCAACGTGTGGTACGCAATCGAAGCAAGGAAGAGGCGATTGACATGGGCCTCAAGCAGTTGAAGCGCGTGGGAATTCTTGAAAAGGCAGATGTGCATCCGGACCAACTTTCGGGAGGCCAGCAGCAGCGCGTGGCAATCGCGCGGGCACTGGCGATGGATCCAAAAATCATGCTATTTGACGAGCCAACCAGCGCCCTGGACCCTGAAATGATTAAGGAAGTTCTGGATGTTATGTTGGACTTGGCGCAGGATGGAATGACCATGCTGGTGGTGACTCACGAGATGGGCTTCGCTCGAGCGGCGGCGGATGAGCTGATCTTTATGGACGAGGGCTTGATCGTTGAACAGGGCAGCCCCCTTGATATTTTCAATGCGCCACAAGAAGAACGAACAAAACTGTTCCTTTCTCAAATCCTGCAACATTAGAATTTCGAACCATCCCACGCGGCCAATTGTATATAGGCTATTCAAGGGTCAGCCATCTCGTC
This sequence comes from Chloroflexota bacterium, assembly GCA_009391835.1. Classification (GTDB taxonomy): domain Bacteria; phylum Chloroflexota; class Anaerolineae; order Anaerolineales; family UBA11579; genus QWJF01. The sequence goes on from QWJF01000013.1 coordinate 18,058, forward strand.
TCTTCGAAAAAAACGGAGAGTTGACCCTAGGTCCATAAGTACCTATAATCAGAACTTAACCCTTATTTGCCTGTTGGAGGTGAAGCCATAAGGAATAACGCCTACAAAACTCGAGTTTTACTTTATTCTGGAGAGAAGAAGGAGCTTCTATGACTAAGAAACTATATAGCTTGATCGCACTCCTGGCTGTAGCCAGCCTGGTACTTGCTGCTTGTGCCCCTGCCGCCGGCGACGCCGGTTCTGCGGGCGATGCCGGTGACGCAGGAACCTCTGGCGACGCGGGAAGCGCGGGCGACGCAGCCTTTGAAGGCACGAGCGTTGCTTCTGAGAGCTGCGACTATGGCGGAAAAATTCTGTCGATTGAGGCAGTTGACGCTCTGACCGTAGTCTTCAACCTGTGCAAGCCAGACCCGGCCTTCCTGGCCAAGATCGCTTTCACGCCTTTTGGCATCCAGCCTTCTGAGTGGATTGCTGAAACCGGCGGAGCTGGCGAACTGCTTGAGCACCCCATCGGCACCGGCCCTTACATGGTGCAAGAGTGGGATCGCGGCAACCAGATAGTTTTCACTCGCTTCGATGATTACTGGGGCGAGGCTGGGGCCGCTGCGACTGTAACGCTGCGTTGGCTGACCGAAGGCGCGGCTCGCTTGCAGGAATTGCAGGCCGGCACAGCCGACTTCATCACCAACCTAGCGCCGGATGACTATGCTACTGTGATCGGGTCTGACGACTTGGTCTTCATCCCGCAGGACAACCCAAACGTGTTGTACCTGGCGATGACGAACACCTTTGCGCCATTCGACAATCAACTGGTTCGCCAGGCGATTGCCATGGGCATTGACCGGCAGCGGATCGTTGACAACTTCTACCCTGAAGGGTCTGAAGTAGCCGATTACTTTACGCCGTGCTCAATCCCGAACGGTTGTGAGGGAGATTCCTGGTACGAGTTTGATCCGGAAGCGGCCCGCGCTCTGCTGGCTGAAGCCGGTTACCCGGATGGCTTTGAAACCTCCATTTACTATCGTGACGTTTTCCGCGCTTACCTACCCGAGCCGCCTTTGGTGGCCCAGGAATTACAGGCACAGTTGGCGGCTAACCTTGGCATCACTGCCGCGGTCGTTCCGATGGAATCTGGTGAGTTCATCGCCGCTTCCACCGATGGTCAGTTGGATGGTTTCTACCTGCTTGGTTGGGGCGCCGACTACCCACACGTAACCAACTTCCTGGACTTCCACTTTGGCTCCGGCAACCCGCAGTTTGGTGACCCGTTTGCTGAAATCTACGGTCCTTTGGAAGAGGCCTCCTCGATCGCCGATCTGGCCACAGCTGCCCCGTTGTATGCTGAAGCCAACAACGCGATCCGAGACCTGGTTCCGATGGTGCCGATCGCTCACGGTGGTGTGGCCCACGCGGCCCTCGCAACGCTGGATGGCGCTTACTATCCGCCTTTTGGTGCGAACGAGTTCTATCGCATGAGCCCGACCACCGACGATCCGGACTACGTGGACATGGTCTACGTCCAGAACGCCGAGCCCATCAGCCTTTACTGTGCTGATGAGACCGACGGCGAATCCCTGCGCCCGTGCCAGCAGGTTGTTGAAACCTTGCTGGACTACGCAACGGATTCTGGAGATACGGTGCCTGAACTGGCGACCTCCTGCACAAGCAATGAGGATTCGACAGTTTGGACATGCAGCCTGCGCTCAGGCGTGCTCTTCCATGACGGCTCGGCGTTTGACGCCAACGACGTGGTAGCCTCCTTCGCAGCGGGCCTGGATGCTTCCAGCCCGTATCACGTGGGCAACACCGGTGGCTTCGACTACTTCTCCTACCTCTGGGACGGTTTGATGAACGTCCCGGCGGAGTAAGCAAGTTCACTCCACTCGTGTTGTAAGGCTCTAAACCAGAGCTAAAAAACAAGCACGCGGGGTGGGCTAAGTCGCTGAAAAGCGCTTTCCCACCCCGCGTTGCCTTTTCTACAAGGAAGTTGGCATGTCCCAATATGTTTTTCGGCGCATTCTGCTGGCCGTGCCGGTAATCATCGGGATCCTGGTGGTTACCTTCACAATTGCGCGCTTGATTCCGGGCGATCCGTGTACAGCTGCTTTGGGGGAGCGAGCCACCGTTCAGGCCTGTGAAGCCTTTAACGAGCGGATGGGGCTGGATCAACCGCTCACTGTGCAACTGGGCATCTACATGCGCAACGTATTGCTGCGCGGTGATTTTGGGGATTCAATCCGCTTTAGCCGACCGGTCTCCATTATGCTTATCGAGCGTCTTCCGGTGACGATTGAATTGGGTGTGGCAGCGTTGGCTATTGCAATCGCAATTGGCGTGCCAGCCGGCATCATTTCAGCTGTGCGTAGAAACTCTACAATAGATGTTGTGACCATGATTGGGGCCAATATCGGGGTCTCTATGCCGGTTTACTGGCTGGGGCTGATGCTGGCCTACGTATTTGCAATCCTGCTTAAGGACACTCCCTTTTGGCTGCCTCCCTCGGGCAGGCTCACAGCCGGCTTGCTGCCCACCCCGTTTTACGAGGCCTGGGGTTGGCAACTTACCAAGGACACAACGGCTTACCTGATTTCAGATTTCATCTCAAACCTTGCAATTATTAATTCCATACTTACGTTCCAGTGGAACGTTCTGCAAGACGCTCTCAGGCACCTTATCCTGCCAGCGGTGGCGCTGAGCACAATCCCGATGGCGATCATTGCGCGGATCACGCGCTCCAGCATGCTGGACGTTTTGGGGCGCGAATATGTGCGGGCAGCGCGCGCCAAAGGCGTGAGCGAACGTCAAGTTGTGCTCAAACACGCGCTGCGCAATGCGATGCTGCCGATCATTACGGTGATAGGTCTACAGGTCGGGACGCTGTTTGCGGGTGCGGTGCTCACGGAGACTATTTTTGGATTCTCCGGGGTAGGCCGGGCGCTCTTCGATGCTATTACTGGACGCGATTTCCCTGTCATCCAGGCGTTTACGGTGGTGATCGCAATCGGCTATGTACTCGTGAATATGCTGGTAGATTTGTCTTACGCGTTTATCGACCCGCGTATCAAACTGCAATAGGATCCTATGGCAACTCGCACCGAAGCAATAAGCCCCGAAACAATCAATCCCAGCCAACGTTCACGAAGCCTGGGGAGCCTGACTATCCGGCGATTGTTCAAGCAGCGGAATGCAATCGTTGGATTGACTATCCTGACAATCCTGTTGCTGATTGCCGTTTTTTCGCCGCAGATTGCTCCCTATGATCCGGAATTGGTATTAATCGGAATTGAAGATGTGGGAAAGAGAGAGTCACCTTGTATCCATCTCTTGGGCTGCCCCGAAGACCAGCCGCAACATATAATGGGGATTGATGGCAATTTTCGGGACCAATTCAGCCGGGTAATTTATGGCACACGTGTGTCGCTTTTTATTGGCTTTTCGACAATTGGGCTTGCCGTAATCATTGGTTCGTTGATCGGAGCAGTTTCGGGCTATTTGGGCGGCTGGGCAGATAACGTGATTATGCGCTTTATGGACGTGATTCTGGCATTTCCAAGTTTCCTGTTGGCGATCGCGATTATCACGGTGCTAGGGAGGGGGTTGCAAAACGCGCTTTATGCCATTGCCGTGGTCAATATCCCAGTGTTCGCGCGGTTAATGCGAGCCAGCGTGCTTTCATTGAAAGAGCAAGAATTTGTGGCCGCCTCGCGGGCGCTGGGGGCAAGTCCATTTCGGTTGCTGTTTGCGCGCATCCTGCCGAATGCGGCGCCCACTTTGATTGTGCAGGCCACTTTGAGCATTGCCTCTGCTATTCTGGAAGCCGCCGCTCTTTCGTTCTTGGGGCTGGGCGCGCAACCCCCCACCCCCGAATGGGGAACCATGCTTGGCTCTGAGCGCAATCAGGTATTTACTTCTCCACATCTAGTTTTCTTTCCGGGGATTGCCATTATGATCACGGTGTTGGCCTTCAACTTATTAGGCGATGGTATCCGTGATGCCCTTGATCCCCGGCTGGCACAGACAACCAAAAGTTAGCTCTATGACCCAAACCACTGCAGCAAACACCACTAGCCAACTTCTTGATGTAATTGGCCTTAAGACTTATTTCTTTACGGATGATGGCGTTCTTACAGCCGTGGATGGAGTGGATTTCAGCGTGGCGCGCGGCGAGGTTTTTGGGCTGGTTGGTGAATCCGGCTGCGGAAAAAGCGTGACGTCCCTATCTGTTATGCGCCTGGTGGATGCACCTGGCAAAATCGTTGAGGGCGAGATCAAATTAGAAGGGGAGAACCTGCTCACCAAAACTGCGAAAGAAATGACAAGCATTCGCGGCCAACAGATTTCGATGGTGTTCCAGCAGCCCAAAAGCAGCCTCAACCCCGTGTTTACCATCGGCGACCAGATCATGGAAGTCTTTGAAATACACGAGGACATTGACGAAGCAGAGGCATGGGAGCGAACTATTGAACTGCTGCATACGGTGGGGATTCCTGAACCCGAAAGCAAAGCAAACGCCTATCCCCACGAACTTTCCGGTGGGCAGGCCCAACGGGTGATGATTGCGATGGCCCTGGCGTTGAAACCCAAACTCCTTATTGCGGATGAACCAACCACTGCTTTGGACGTGACTATCCAGGCCCAAATCCTGGATTTAATTCGAGAATTGAGCGCACAAACGGGCACTGCGGTGATTCTAATCACGCACGATCTGGGTGTGGTCGCAGAAATGGCGGACCGGGTGGCAGTGATGTATGCCGGCCAGATCGTGGAAGAAGCCGACACAATCAGCCTGTTCCAAAAACCCCTGCATCCTTATACGCAGGGATTGCATGCGTCTGTGCCCGTCTTAGGGCAGACCAAGGAACGACTGGAAACTATTCCGGGAAACGTTCCCAATCTAATCGGACAAATTAATCATTGCCGCTTCGCACCGCGCTGCAAAGCCAGGGTTGATTACGAACTTGATATTTGCAATCATCAAGAACCGGACCTGATTGACGCAGGCGAAGGCCGTAAAGTGCGCTGCTGGCTTTATCAATCAAGTGGCGAACACAAAGCACCTCTCAAGATAAATTAAGGTAAGCAAGAAATTATGGCGGCTACAGAAAAGAGATCATCCGGCAAAGGGAACGAGGACCTGGTTGAAGTAAGAAATTTGGTCAAGTATTTCCCTGTGACGGAGGGGGTGCTGAAGAGAAAAGTGGGAAATATTAGAGCCGTGGACGACGTTAGCTTCGCAATTAAGCGAGGGGAAACACTGGGGCTGGTGGGCGAATCGGGCTGCGGCAAAACCACTGTGAGCCAAACCATGCTGAGGCTAACCGAACCAACCTCCGGAGAGGTGCTGTTTCAGGGCGAGAACATCTTTGACAAAAACGGCCGCGATCTCATGGAGATGCGTCGCAAGGTCCAGATTGTTTTCCAGGATCCCTACGCCTCACTGGATCCGCGACTTACCATCGGTGCGGCGATCGAAGAGGGCTTGATCATTCATAAAATGGGGAATTCCGAAGAGCGGGTGGAAACAGTGTTGGATATGCTCAAGCTGGTTGGCCTCGAAGAGTATCATGCCGGCCGTTTCCCGCATGAATTTTCAGGCGGGCAGCGCCAACGGATCGGGATCGCTCGAGCCCTGGTCCTTTCTCCGGAGTTCATTATTCTGGACGAACCTGTTTCAGCGCTGGATGTTTCCATCCAAGCCCAGGTGCTCAATATTCTCAAGGAACTCCAGGAACGCCTCAAGCTTACTTACATGTTCGTGGCTCACAACCTCGCCGTGGTAGAACACATTTCGGATCGAGTCGCAGTGATGTATTTGGGGCGATTAGTAGAAGTGACCACCCAGGAAGAATTGTTCGGCAGACCGCTGCACCCCTACACCCAAGCATTACTATCAGCGATCCCAGTGCCCGATCCCACTAGGAAAAGAGAGCGCACCATTCTTGCAGGAGACGTGCCCAGCCCGCTCAATCCACCTTCGGGCTGCCGTTTCCATCCGCGCTGCCCGATTGCGAGGCTCGGCCATTGCTCTATTGAGGACCCGCAGCTACGCGAATTGCGTCCGGGGCATTGGGTCGCCTGTCATTACGCTGAAGATTTTCTCTAGTTCCTCTCCGGCAAAATGTAAGAAGTCCATAGCATATCGCTCAATTTGCCACGGGCAATTTAGCTTTTTATAATGGGGGAAAAGAAAATTTGGAGGTGGCATGACTGTTTTAGCTGACTACGCACAATTCGAGGGACGACATCGGGAAACCGGGAGCGTGCAAAATCCTGGCATATCGCGGTGTTTTGGCTCCACATAGCGGCAAGCCATTTAGCGAGGCCATGCTGCTAGGCATAAGTGGCGGCATCGCCTTCGGCTATTTTCTCTTTCACTATGTGGGGTTTGACCCTCAGTTAGCCCTGTTGACACGCAACACATTCGATCCTCTGCAGACGTTACTGGAGCGCCTCGGCGTAGTTCAAACCGTGATGCAAACAGCCAGCGAAGAAAAAGCTCATCGGAATCTGATGGATGTGCTTGAAAATGAGGAGCCCGCTTTGGTTTGGGCGGATAGTTTCCAGCTTCCATATAACGGCCGATCAGAAACCAGTGATTCCTATTGGGATATGCAGCCATTGGTGGTTTACGGACATGATGGCCATGAAGCCTACATCGCGGATCGTTCCAGCCAGGGACTGAGGGTAGATGCGGACACGTTCTTGCGGGCACGCGGCCGGATCAAGAAAGACAAATTCCGTGTCATCACTTTGGATCTCCCCAGCACGGATAAACTCAGTGGGGCCGTAAGTAACGGGATCTGGTAGTGCATCCGGCTTTTTACCGAGACGCCGCCAAAAGGCGCAAAAAAGAATTTTGGATTCGATGGGCTGCAACATTGGGCAAATATGCTAATAAACACGCGCAATCCACAAAGTTGGGGACGTTATTTTCCGCGCGGCGCAAGTTTGTTCTCAGCCCTACTTGGCAACAGCCACAGCCCAGGATTGTTTGGATGGGTGAACACGTACGGCAGCGGCGCAAATGCCGAGCGGGATTTGTACGCAGATTTCCTTGAGGAGGCGGCGATGGTGCTCAAAAAGCCGGATTTGAACGAAGCGGCGAAACTTTTCAGGATTAGCGGGAGGGAGTGGGCAACTTTGGTCGACCTTGCGCTGCCGAATAGGGTGGAGCTGTTGATGAGAGGGCGTGAGTTGCTCGCCCTACGCTGCACCTTGTTCATCGACAAGGGCAGTGCGGCCCTGGATGAGGTTCTCCAAATTGATAGGGATTTTGAAGACCTACGCACGAAAGCCACGAAAGCTTTTCCACTCGACGATGCCGGTGTTGCCGCCTTGCTGGGCCAAATGAGCGAACAAGTTCTCCGGATTCACAATGCTGAATCGCAGGCTATCGAAGCATTACAAGAGGCCATGAGCTAAGAGAATTTCGGTTCGTGCAATCCAAGAAGAATTCAACACTGAGGCGATCTTCTCTTTTTGGGTAAAATGCCCGCATGCCCAAACAATCAGCCGCCGCGATGGCCCATCCAAACATTGCATTCATCAAATATTGGGGCAACCGGGATCGCGAGTTACGCATTCCGGCAAATAGTTCGCTTTCGATGAACCTGGAAGGGCTGGAAACCAAAACGCTTGTCCGCTTTGACAGCGAACTGGCGCAGGACGAATTCATTCTGAATGAAGAACCCGCTTCCCACGAGGCAGCCGGGCGCGTAACTGCGTTCCTTGACGTTGTTCGGGGCATGGCGAACCTGCCCGAGCGAGCCAGTGTTGCGAGCAAAAACAATTTCCCAAGCGGCGCTGGCGTGGCTTCCTCCGCGTCGGCCTTCGCAGCCTTGGCTCTTGCGGCCAGTCGGGCAGCGGGGCTAGTGCTTGATACAAATGCGCTCTCGCGGCTCGCGCGCCGTGGTTCGGGCTCGGCGAGTCGATCGGTACCGGATGGATTTGTGGAATGGCACGCAGGGGAGAACGACGCTGATTCTTACGCCGAGAGCGTTGCCCCTGCCGACCATTGGGCACTACGAGATTGCATCGTCGTTGTCAGCGAAGCGCACAAGGCAATCGGATCAAGCGAAGGCCACGACCTGGCAGATAGCAGCCCCTTCCAGGAAGCGCGCATTGCAGGCGCACAAGAACGCCTGGAGAATTGCCGGCGAGCCATTGTGGAACGCGATTTCGCCACCCTGGCTGATGTGGTGGAACTGGACAGCCTAATGATGCACTCGGTGATGATGAGTTCTATGCCGGCGCTTTTCTATTGGGAACCTGCTACGCTGGGCGTACTAAAGGCTGTGCGGGCCTGGCGCGCTGATGGCCTCGAAGCCTGTGCAACGGTTGATGCGGGGCCAAACGTGCATGTGATTTGCCCGGAAGCTCAGGCAAGCGAAATTGTTGAGCAACTCACACGCTTGCCCGGCGTGCTGCGTGTGCTCGAATCTTCCGTGGGTGGAGGCGCCAAATGGCTCGAGCTGTAATCAGATTTCTTAATCCCTTCTAAGCGATTTTCTTGGGCGAACATAGCCCAAAGGATATAATCGCCCAGGTTAAATAAAAATATGCTTGCATTCATTCAGTTTATTGGTGCTGTCGCCCTGCTCATTATCGTGCATGAGTTGGGGCATTTCCTGGCTGCAAAAGCCGTCGGGATCCGGGTGCATGAATTCGGAATCGGATTTCCGCCCAGACTCACGCGCCTCTTTACAGCGGGAGGCACCGAATTCACCCTAAATTGGATCCCTCTGGGGGGCTTTGTGCGACCCGAAGGTGAACAAGATCAGTCCGTTGAGGGTGGCTACGCGGAGTCGAGCCCTTGGGCACGAGTCTTCATGCTCATCTCCGGACCTGCAATGAACTTTCTGGCGGCGTTGCTTCTATTCGCCATTATCTTTGTTCGCCTTGGCCGACCCGATCTGGGCACAGTGACGATCCTGGATGTGTCGTCAAATTCTCCTGCGGCGGAGGCTGGGCTGCAGCCCGACGATGTGATCCTGGCCATTGACGGGCAAGCGATTGACAGCACCCAAGAATTGCGCGGGCTGATCTATGCCAAACTTGGAAACCCAATTGAAATCACGTATTCGCGCGACGGTGTCACCGGCGCCGTCAAGATCGTGCCGCGCGACCCAGCGCCTGCTGAGGGCGCCATCGGCATCGCAATGGGGAATCCGCTAATTCCAATCAAACCCCCCGAGGCTCTTTATTACGGCGGGCAGGCAGTGCTCGAGCAGGTCAACACGCTGATGACCTTCCCGGCACGGATTCTCTCAGGCGAAGTCGATTCGGGCAAAGGTCGGCTGGTTGGCTACAAAGGCATGTACGATATTTATACCGAGGTACGTGAGGCGGATGCCGACCCACAGAGCGCGTTGCCAAGCGGGATTAACACGCTGGCATTTTTTGCCTCCATCTCCATCTCTCTGGGCTTGCTGAATCTGCTGCCCGTTCCGGCGCTGGATGGCGGCCGTATCCTGTTTACATTGCCGGAACTCCTGTTGAGGAAACGCATTCCTCAAAGTTTTGAAAATGCGGTCAATCTGCTCGGCCTGGCCCTTTTGATGCTGCTAGTGATTTATATCAACGTGCAGGATTTTCTCAATCCCGTCGTGCTCCCCTAGCGAAATGAGTGATTCACCTGAGGATATCGGGCAGGATTCCTCGTTTGACGAAGTGTTAGAAGCTTTAGGGGATGAAAGCATCCCCTTCCCTGCACGACATCTTTACCAGCTATCCGTGCTAGGCCCTAACCAAATTAACGAATTTTCCGCGGTCTTTGCACAGCTTTCTCCCCAACGAAGGCTGGGTATTCTTCAAGATCTTGAAATAATCGGCGAGGCAAACACCGTAACGAATTTCGACGCTATTAGTCGGATTGCCCTTTTTGACGATGATGCTGAGGTTCGGGTTGTAGCGATCCGTTCACTCTGGCAATCTGAAAACAACAATTTGATTCCCGAATTCTTATCTCTTCTCGACGAAGATCCCAGCCTAAAAGTGCGAGCCCAGGCTGCCTCGGCACTGGGTCGCTTTGTTTTCCTCGGGGAACTGGGGCGAGTATCCGCCGAAAACCTGGAATTGCTTTTGAAGCGTTTGCTCGCGCTCATGGATGAGGATGTGGACGCATTGATTCGGCGGCGCGCGCTGGAATCTCTAGGTTACTCAGGTCGGGAGTCTGTTGCAGCTCGTATCCTGGATTCCTACGAGTTTGGCGATGAGGACTGGCAAGCCAGCGCGCTGTTTGCAATGGGGCGCTCGGTGGATGATCGTTGGGCTCCCCAAGTGATTGAACGGCTGGACGATATAAATCCCGATCTAAGTAAGGAAGCAGCCCGGGCGGCTGGAGAATTAGAGCTGGAAGTGGCCGTTCCGGCTTTATTAGACCTTTTGCAAAGTAACGACAGCAGCATTCGATTGGCGGCGGCTTGGTCGCTTTCGCAAATCGGGGGAAGCGAGGTTGGAGAGGCACTGGAAGAACTGCTAGAGCATACAGGTGATGAAGACGAGATTGACATTCTAGAAGATGCTCTTGAAAACCTTGCATTCAAGGATGAGCTTGGCTTAAACCTGCTGGCTTTCTCGGAAGACGATCTTGATGATCTTGCCAATCCGGAATCCAGCGGGGAAAACGGCATCGAACCCCTTTAAGCTCCGCACCTGGATGTGGCCCCACTCGGGCTTAATTGCTTTAAAATCCCTTTATGCCCAAAAATTTAGCACTGCGTTGGACGGGATTGCTGCTTCTGTTGCTTAATTTTGTCTCAGCGCATCAAACCAGAGCGCAAAGCTTTATCCAAATCGTTACCCACAATGTTTCGTACGTCTTCAATGAAAGGTTGTACTTTGAAGCCACTTTTGAGAGCGACAAGCCGTTGGCTGCGGGGCGAGTGGTGTTTCATCAAGAACGCGCCAGCAAGTTGGAAACAGAGCGAATTGAATTGAATGGCAACAGCAAGCTCTCGATTGATTTCGAACTTGATGTGGGAACTGCACCCGAGGCGTTTAGCAAGGTGATTTATTGGTTTGTTGTAGCCACACAGGATGGGCTGGCTTATGAGAGCCCGGCGTATGAATTCCTGTATGAGGACAATCGTTTTGAATGGCAAACATTGGAAGCCTCGCCTTTTCAGGTGCGCTGGCACAGCGGCGGAGGCAGTTTCGGCGAATCAATCCTCAGTGCGGCGAAAAAGGGCGTGGCCCGCACACAGCAATGGTTACCCTTAGCCGCGCCCAGCCAGATAATACTCCAGGTATATGAATACCCTTCAGATGTTCAGGAAGTGCTGCAACTGGCCGGCTACAGTTGGCTGGGCGGGCACAGCGACCCAGCACTTGGCCGCATTCTGCTTTCGATCCCGCCGAATAGCCAAAGCAGTTTGGAGATCGAGCGACAGGTGCCGCATGAAGTGGCACATGTGATGCTCTTCCAAGCACTCGGGCCAGAGGCATACGGAAATTTACCGATCTGGCTAACCGAGGGCATTGCGTCCAACGCAGAGCTGTATTCGGACCCGGTACGAGGACAATTGCTTAATCTGGCTTATGGTGGCAATCATTTACTGCCAATAGCGGGACTTTGCGAAGTATTTCCCCAAACCACAGCCAATGCGCGCTTGGCTTACGCTGAAGTGGCGTCATTCGTTGACTATCTACATGAAGAGTATGGCGTGGTTGGCTTAGGGGCGCTAATTGATGCTTACTCCGAAAATTTTGATTGCCTAAATGCCCCGCGGGCCCTCTTTGGTATGGATCTTGGCGAATTAGAGCAGGATTGGATCAGTGCGACTTTTTCACCTAGCTCAAGCTGGCAGACACTGCTAGAGAGCCTTCCCTGGCAAAGCATCCTCGTTTCCGGGCTATTCGTGGGCACGCTGTTCCTGCTACAACGCGCGCTCGCAAAACGGGGAACTGAGAGTAAATAGGCCAGAGGAAATGACTGATCGGTTGCATGCTCTGATTGGCGGACGGGTGCAAGGTGTGGGTTTTCGCTATTTCGTGAGCCGATCCGTGGCAGGATTGGATGAGCCGGTTCACGGTTGGGTGCGCAACCTGACGGATGGACGAGTGGAAATCCTGGCCGAGGGTCCACGTCACGCGTTGGAAAACCTGTTGATCGTGGCGCGCGAGGGCACGGGAGCTTCGAAAGTCAATCGGGTTGAAGAAGAATGGGGGAAGGTAACTGGCGAATTCGGGGATTTCTCAATCCGTCCTACTGCAAAAAATCCCGGAGCAGCTAGCTAAACGCCAGGCGCTGTTCTTTCATCGAAATATAACGCCCCTGCCCAATAACCAGGTGATCCAGCAATTCCAGATCAAGCAAGCGGCCCGCTTCGCGTACCGCTTTGGTGAGAACTAGGTCATCCGCGCTGGGGGTGGGGTTTCCACTTGGGTGATTGTGCACCAAGATAAGCGAAGCAGCGTTGCGTCGAATGGCAGGCTTAAAAACTTCGGCAATGCGCACCGGAGAAGCGTTGAGGGAACCACGATAAAGCTCCACAATATCCAGCACTTGATTACGCGTATCCAACAGGATCACACGCAGATGTTCCTGCTCAAGTGCACTCATTTCATACTGAACGAGGGCAGCCGCATCTGCCGGGCTGTTAATGGCCGGCCGCTCCTCAGGGGCTTGTAAGCTAAGGCGGCGCCCAAGCTCGATGGCGGCTTTCAGGGTGGCCGCCTTGGCTTCCCCCAACCCATGCTGGGCTTGCATCTCTTCAAAACTGGCCCGGTGCAGGCCCATTAGGCCCCCAAATTTCTGCAACAAACGTTGACCCACCTGGACGGCGTTTTCTCCTTGCACTCCAACACGCAACAAAATAGCAAGAAGCTCAGCCGTATTCAAAGATTGAGCACCGTTTTTGACCAAGCGTTCACGGGGACGGTCGCTGGCCGCTAGATCTGTGATGCGATAAGCGCCTTCTTTAGGCATCCGCCCAGTATACAACAAGGGTCGCACAACTCATTCGCCCGCTGTGTTGACACCCCATCGGAGCGCACGGTATAGTCCAGAGGATGAGGCATTTTAGCTTCTTAATCGTGCTGCTGCTTAGCAGCTTGGCTTGCAATTACCAACGCGTGTTGGATCCATCCACACCTACCTCTACAGCCGAAACAAGTCTCGTTTCCACGAATACGGCCGATATCTTACCGGCGACCTCCACGCCGACCTTTGAAGTCAGGGTGGAGGTCGGCGATTTTGCGCTATTCAGCGGGGATTGGGATTTGGCGCTCCGCGAATATCAAGGCGCTTTGAACGCGGCCCAAGATGATGAATTGCGCAGTGCAGCGCTGCTTGGCATCGGGCGAACTCATTATGCGAGCGGGGATCTTAACGCAGCGCTGGAAACCCTAACGACTTTGCTCAACTTGTTTCCAGAGTCCAGCCAGAGCGCGGCGGCCCATTTCGTGCTGGGAAACGTGGAGCAAGAATTGGATAAGCCAGCCGAAGCAGCCGCGCACTACTCACGTTATCTGGAACTACGCTCTGGCCTCATCGATTCCTACGTACAGGAATGGCGCGGCGACGCACTGCTTGCCAGCGGAGACTATCCGAGCGCTGTGCTAGCCTACCAAGAGTCCATAAATAGCGCGCGTTTGGGTTCAACTGAGGGGCTTCAACAAAAAATCGCAGACGCCCATTTCCAACAAGGCGATTATCAAGCCGCCCTGATCGCCTATCAGAGCCTTTATTTGAGCACTGCGAATGATTACGTCAAGGCCGCAATGGACCTCTCAATGGGCCGATCCTATATTGCGCTTGAGCAACCCGAACAAGCATATCCGCTTTACCTCGAAGCAGTGGAACATTACCCCCTGGCTTTCTCTTCTTATGCGGCACTGGTTGAGCTGGTGAATGCGGAGGTGACCGTCAACGAGCTAGACAGGGGACTCGTAGATTACTACGCGGCCACGAGCCTCGAAGCCGGGGGGGACGTGGGCGGTGCGGCAGAACTTTATGGCGTGGCGATTGCAGCGTTCGACCGCATTTTAGCAGCCAATCCAAACAGCCACGATTCCACACCGCATCATTTCCGGGCGCTGGCACTACGGGCACTGGATGATTACGACGGAGCGATCCAAGAATGGAACGGCATCATTGCGGATCACGCATTTGACCGCTATTGGGATGAAGCCTATGCACAGAAAGCGCTCACCCAGTGGGCGTATCTCGACGACTACGACGCTGGCATCGAAACCTTGTTGGGTTTTGTGGCGGCGACTCCCGGGCAACCGCGGGCGGCAGAATTTCTCTTTACCGCTGGCCGCATTGCCGAACGCGGCGGCCAGCTATCACGGTCCGCTAAAATCTGGGCGCGTATCAGCCAAGAGTACGCGAATTCAGAATACGCCTTCGATGGCCTTTTCCTGGCTGGAATCAGCCGCTATCGGCTAAACGAAATCGAGGCCGCACAAAGTCTTTTTGTGGCCGCGTCAGAAAACGCGGTTAGTTTGGAAGATCAATCTCAAGCGGCATTTTGGATTGGCAAAGCGCGTGAGGCCCAAGGCGATACGGAAGGCGCCCGCAGCAGCTGGGAGCAGGCTGCGGCGATTGACCCCACAGGCTATTACAGTGAGCGAGCAAGCGATCTGCTGGTCAATATCGAGCCGTTCACTGGGCCAGATTATTCACTGGATTACGACAGGGAAGGCGAGCGAGCCCAGGCCGAGGCCTGGATGATTGATACATTCGATATGACCGCCGATACCAATTTGGGAAACATAGGCTCACTGGCTATTGATGGCCGCTATCAACGCGGGCTTGAACTCTGGCATGTAGGCGAATATGAATTGGCACGCGCCGAGTTTGAAAGCCTGCGCCAGGCAGTGCAAGACGATCCGGCCAATTCCTATCGGCTTGCAAATGTGCTGGTTGATCTCGGGCTCTACCGGACTGGGATTTTTGCTGCCCGGCAGGTGTTGACCCTGGCGGGGATGAGCGACGCGGACACCCTGCGCGCGCCAATCTATTTCAACCGGATACGATTCGGCACTTATTTCCAAGATTACGTCCTAGACCAAGCCGAGGAGGATAACCTGCATCCGCTGTTTATCCTGAGCGTAATGCGACAGGAAAGTCTCTTTGAAGGCTTCGTGACCTCCTCGGCGGGTGCACGCGGCTTAATGCAAATCGTGCCGGGCACTGGTCAGGAGATCGCTACCCTGCGGGGATGGCCAGTCAATTTTACAGCTCGAGACCTTTATCGGCCGATTGTGAGCATTTATCTGGGAACCGATTACCTGGCCACTCAACGCAACAGTTTCGACAATCTGTATGCGGCGCTGGCAGGCTACAACGCCGGGCCCGGGTGGGCCTCATATTGGAGCTCAATCGACGAAGATGATATGGATCTTTTCGTTGAAGTTATCCATTTTTCAGAAACACGCGATTACGTTCGCAGCATCTATGAACTCTTTAGCATCTATAGTGAACTTTACGCTGTAGAGTAGCGCAATTCAAACCCGACCCGTTATTAGATAATCCTAAGGAGTGCTTCCGGCCGTACTGATTACGGCGGGCGCTTCTTCGAGGTTGCTGCGTGCAACGAGGAACCATTGCGTGACTGAGGCCAGCCTATCACTGGACTGAAACAAGGGAGCCATTTGGACACCCTGCACCTGGGCTGAAACAGCGTAATTGTATATGGGGTAGAAGAGGGGCAGCGCGGGAATTTCGCGATTGAAGTGGGTTTGAAAGTTGCGATAAAGTCGCTCGCGCTGACTCTGGCTGATGGAAACACGCGCTTGTTCAAGATACTCACTAGCGCGGCGATCGTCCCATCGAGAGTAGTTCTGGCCACCGCTAGCTTCTGCCTGATGCCAGAAGGGATAGGGATCGGGATCGGGGGAACGAGCTAAGTTAAGATCAACCAGAACAGCTTGATAGTTTCTGGGTTCCAGATAGTCGGCAACCAGGGTTTCATAATCCACCGCAAGCAACCTGATCGAAATCCCCAATTTGGCCCAATCCGATTGGATGGATTGCGCCATTAGCGTATGCACTTCGGTATCTGGATGCACCAATTCAAAACTGAGGCTAATACCATCCCGACTGCGAACTCCCCCACCCTCTGCGGGAACCGTATAGCCGGCATCTTTCAGGAAACGAATGGCCTGATCCGTATCAAAGGGGATCGAAACCATATTTTCGTTATAGGCCCAGGTGCCAGGCAAGATTGGCCCGTCGGCCACAATCGCCTGCCCATCCAGATAGGCATCTACTAACCACTGGCGATTAATACCGTGCATGAGCGCCTGGCGAACCTCAAGTTCGCCAAAAAAAGGAACCAACGTGTTATTCAGGTTAAGCAATATGATGCTGAGTTTGGGCAGCCGGGCGGAATACAAATTTAGCGTTCTATCCTCCAGCACCGTTGGAAGCAACTCCGGGCTTACCTGGCTAATTCCGAGAACATCCCCCTGGAGATAGGCCTGATAGGCTTCACCCGAGCTTTGGTAAAAACGAAAGATAATTTGATCAATAAAGGGACGATCATTGTAGTACGCTTCAAACGCGTTGAGCACTACACCCGTGATCTGTTCATTCTCAGCGATTACTTCTTCGAAACGATAAGGGCCAGTGCCGACTGGGGCAAGGTTGAATGGAGCATTGACCAATTCCAGCGGGTGGCGCTCACCAAGCAAATGCTCCGGGAGCACGCCAAAGGTCAGATAATCCATAAAGGGAGCAAACGGCTCGGGAAGGTTGAACTGCAGATGGGTGGCATCAAAAGCAATCACATCCACTGTTTCCCACAGGGCGCGGATGTCCTCCGGAACGGGCATATCCGCATGGCGGAGCAAGGTGGTTGTAAAAACGAAGTCGGCGCTGGTCACCGGTTCGCCATCGTGCCAAAGAGCATCAGAACGCAAAGTGAAATTGTAGCTGAGTCCATCGATAGACACACCCCATTCTTGGGCCAAATCAGGGATGGGATTGCCGCGGTCGTCAAAGCGAACAAGTCCGCTGAAGATCAGCCGATCAATATCCTGATCGGCTGGGTTCGCATAGTCCAGTAATGGGTTGAGGCGATTCAGATTACCGACCAAGCCCTCAATATAAATCCCGCCCACTGCTGGTTCAGCGACAAATGCGCGCAGAATTGGTTGTTGGCCAAGCAACAAAATGGCAATCGCCACAAGTGCCAGCACTACAATCAAGATCTGCCAGCGCAGCTTATTCATTTAGATTAAACCCTGAAGGGAAATCAGCCAGTTACGTAAACTGTGTAAATTGCCAGGCCGAAGAAAATGAGGCTCAGGATGATTGTCACGCGGAAAAGGGTGCGCTCAATACCACGCCGAGCTGAAAATACGCCGCCTGTATCGCCGCCTGTCAGGCCGCCCAATCCGGCCCCCTTGCTCTGCAGCACAATGCTGGCGACAAGAGCGATTGACACAATGATCATTGCAATATCTAGCAATTGGTCCATAAGATGTTTACCACCGGAATTGGTTTGGAATTTAGCTGGGGGATTATACCGTCCTTCGCCAAAAACCGTCAATGAAGGGACCACACAGCGCAAAAGCACTCTAGTCGATGCTAATCATCTGTTCTATAATGGCGGGTACAAGGAAACCTGATGAGCCAAGCCTTTAATCTTCATTCACCCTATAAGCCTACCGGCGACCAGCCCCAAGCAATCTCCGAGTTGATCTCTGGGTACAGGGAGGGCAAAGCGCAGCAGGTTCTCCTGGGGGCAACGGGCACGGGCAAAACGTTCACAATGGCCAATGTGATTCAGGAGGTTCAAAAGCCCACCCTGGTGATGGCGCATAATAAGACGCTGGTGGCGCAACTGTATAGTGAATTCAAGGAATTCTTTCCGGATAACGCGGTTGAGTATTTCACTTCGTACTACGACTATTACCAACCCGAAGCCTATGTGCCGCGTAATGATCTCTATATCGAAAAAGATTCCGACATCAATGAGGAAATTGAACGCCTCCGGCTTGGAGCGACCACCTCCTTGTTATCGCGCTCCGACACCATCATTGTGGCCTCGGTCTCCTGCATTTATGGCCTGGGCAATCCCGAAGCCTACGGGCGGGTGGTCATCAATATCCAAAAGGGAGATGTCTACCGGCGGCAAGCACTCCTGCGCCAATTGGTCGAAAGCCACTATGAACGAAAAGAGAGTGACCTGGAGCCGGGCGCTTTCCGGGTGCGCGGGGAAACCCTTGAGGTAGTACCTGCTTATCAGGATAAGTTTGCCTTCCGAATTTCGTTCTTTGGGGACGAGGTTGAACGAATCGTTGAAATTCACACGGTTACTGGCGAGGTGCGACGTGAGCTGGAAACCATAGCCATCTACCCCGCGAAGCATTTCATCACAGACGAAGAAAAATTACTTCTTGCGATCCGGGATATTGAAGTAGAACTCAAAACGCAAGTGAGCTGGTTCAAGGAGCGCGACAAGCTCCTGGAGGCTCAGCGACTTGAACAGCGCACCATGTACGATCTTGAAATGCTGCGCCAGTTGGGCTATTGCTCGGGAATTGAAAACTATTCGCGCCACCTTGATCAGCGCGGGCCAGGCACCCCACCCTGGACGCTGATGGATTACTTTCCTCCCGACTTCCTCATGATCGTAGACGAATCCCACATGACTATCCCCCAAGTTCGGGGCATGTTCAATGGGGATCGGGCGCGCAAACAAGTGTTGGTGGAATACGGCTTCCGGCTGCCTTCCGCGGTGGACAACCGTCCGCTTACCTTTGAGGAATTTGAGGACCGGCTTGGAACCGTTGTTTACACCTCTGCCACTCCAGGGCCTTACGAATTTGATCATGCCGAAAAAGTCGTGGAGCAAATTATCCGTCCGACTGGGCTGCTCGATCCCGAGATCGAAGTGCGGCCTGTTGAAGGCCAAGTGGACGACCTTGTTGGGGAAATTAATGCGCGCGTTGAGCTTGGGGAACGAGTGCTGGTGACTACCCTCACCAAACGGATGGCTGAGGATCTCTCGGATTATCTGCTCGAATTGGGCATCAAAGTACATTATTTGCACTCCGAAGTGGATACGCTGGACAGAATCGGAATTCTGCGCGACCTACGCCTGGGCATTTTCAATGTAGTGGTGGGGATCAACCTGCTGAGGGAAGGTCTCGATTTGCCCGAGGTTTCGCTAGTGGCCATTCTGGATGCGGATAAAGAAGGCTTTCTGCGATCCGGAACTGCGCTCATCCAAACTGTGGGGCGCGCCGCCCGGCATGTGCGTGGGCGAGTGATCATGTACGCCAACAAGCACACCGACTCGATGAAGCGGGCGATTGACGAAACCAACCGGCGGCGAGAGAAGCAACAGGCCCATAACCAAGAACACGGCATTGAACCTATAGGCATTGTCAAAGCTGTGCGTGATCTAACAGACGAGCTCAAGGCCAAGGCGATTGCCGAGCCGAACGCAGACTACCGCACTGATGGGGTTGCATACCTGCCGCGCAAGGAAATGGAGCGCGTGCTTTCCGAGCTGGAGGCGAACATGCGAGCCGCAGCGAAGAATCTGGAATTTGAGCGAGCCGCCCTCCTGCGAGACCAACTCTACGAACTGCGCAGCCTGATTGCGGAGGAAGCGGATCTCAAGCCCTGGGAGCGCATGCGCGTACTGGCGGGGGAAAGGGAAGAAGAGTTCATGGACTAAATGGCAACCAAATCAAAATTCTCGTTATTGCAATACAAAAATAGATTAGCGGACCAGATTGCCGACATCGATCACAGAACGCTGGCACTATGGGCGATGGATTGCGCCCAGCGCGCAATGCCCTATTTCGAAGAAAACCGCCCAGAAGACCGACGGCCCCGCAAAGCGCTCAGCGCACTGGAAGCCTGGATTAAGACAGGAGCATTCGAGATGGCGGTGATCCGCGCAGCCTCGCTTAGCGCGCACGCCGCGGCCCGCGATGTCGGCGAAGAGAGCCCGGCGCGTTCCGCCGCACGCGCCGCTGGCCAGGCTGTGGCAACCGCCCACGTCCCTATGCATGCGATCAGCGGGGCAATCTACGCTCTGCAGGCCGTTCATCGCGCCACCACGCCGCAAGACGCCGACGATGCTGTTGAGGCGGAATACAGTTGGCAACTAGAGCGCCTGAGAAGGCTTGCCCGTGCCGCTCACTAACAATGTCACTCGGATGTTGGTGACCCGTAATGTCAAATTTAAGGCACACGAATTGCCCAACGAAAAATTAGGTGGCCTGGAAGCAGCGGAATTTCTGGGTGTGGATCCTGTAGTGATGTTCAAAACATTTGTGGCGCTGCACAACGATGACGGCAAAGCTGTTTTGGCACTGGTTCCAGCCAATACAGAAGTTGATTTAAAGGCGCTTAGCAGTGCGCTGGGTACCAAAAAGATGTCGGCAGCCACACTTGCGCAAGCTGAACAACTCACCGGCCTTCAGGCTGGCGGCATATCCCCACTTGCGCTCATCGGCAAAGCTTTCAGTGTCGTGATTGATGAAAGTGCCCTAGCACTCAAGGTAATGTATTTATCTGCCGGGGAGCGCGGACTGAATATCTCAATGGCCCCTGATGAAGTTATTCGATTGACCAGCGCGAAGACCTTCCCAATCGGACGGGAAAAACCTGCGTGAATTTGCTAACCTTGTTCAAAAATCCGCTTTCACCTATAATGATTTGACGCATAGTTTCAGCGCGTGCCTAATTGCAGCATTATTGCAAAAGAAAAACTTAATATTTACCAAAGGAGGCCCCATCGGATTGGTTCCCATTCCAAGACTATTTTTGTCTTACCTTAACTGACTATCAGAGGAGAAGTTAATGACTCGAAAATTCTATACGTTCGTAGCCATCATTATGGTTACGTCAATGATTCTCAGCGCTTGTGGAGCTGCAGCAGCCGATTCTGGCTCCGGGGGAGAGATCCTGCAGCGTGTGTTGGACCGCGGCACCCTGGTGTGCGGCGGCCGGACAGACCTGACCGGCTTCGGCTATCTTGATGAAGACGGCAACAATATCGGTTTGGATATTGACCTGTGCCGCGCAGTTGCCGCCGCCGTTTTGGGTGACGCAAATGCCGTTGAGGTAGTTCCCTTGACCGCCGCAGATCGCGGCCCGGTACTGCAGACCGCAGAAGTGGACATGCTCTCCCGAAACGTGACCTGGACTTCCAAGCGCGATGCCGAATGGGGCAACTTCACTACTGTGATGTTCTATGATGGACAAGGCTTCATGGTCCATAACGATAGCGGCATCAATGGCCCATCTGACATGGATGGCGCCACAGTGTGTGTAACCAGTGGCACGACCACCGAGAGCAATCTGGCGACTTTCTTCGCTGATAACGGCATGAGCTACGAAGCCGTGATCGCAGAAGAATCAGCTGTGGTGTATAGCAACTACGACGAAGGTCGTTGCGATGTAACCACCAGCGACAAGTCCCAGCTGGCTGCGATTCGCACCGGCTTAACGGACCCCAGCGCCCACACAATCCTCGATATCACCATCTCGAAAGAACCGCTGACGCCTGCCGTTCCTAGCGGCGATGATGTGTGGTTTGACATTGTGAAGACCGTGATGTGGGGTCTGATCAACGCTGAGTTCTATGGCGTTACCCAGGCCAATGTGGGATCCATGGGAGACAGTGGCGATGGAAACATCCGCAACCTGGTTGGCACCGGCGACGATTGGGGCAACGGGCAGCTC